>VBBA01000219.1 GCA_005888675.1 Candidatus Bathyarchaeota archaeon
GCAGGAAGGACTGGAGGCAAAAGAAGAAACCGAGATAGAATCAGAGAAGCCAGTCGAGGTTGAAGAAAGAACAACGGTCGAGGCTGAAGAGAAGACAAGTGAAGTTGAAGCTCCCGAGGAAGCAGAAGCAGAGAAACCTGAAGAGGAAGAAGAAGGCCTTGAGATTGTCGAGGAAAAATTCTATGATCTTAACCTACGCCGGATATGGACAGCTCCAAGAGAAAAGAGGACCCCGAGAGCCGTTAGATATATACGGGCTTTCGCGGCTCGTAGAATGAAATCAGACGATGTGTCCATCAGTGAAGAAACCAACCAACTCCTCTGGGCTAGAGGAATAAGCAAACCTCCACGCCACGTAAGGCTGAGAGTAGTGAAGGACAAGGATGATCGAGTGATCGTATTCCCCGCAGAGGCAGCCAAGGCCGCAGTAGCCGCTGAGGTCGAAGCACCCTCCACACCAAAGTCGAAAGTAGCAAGCGAGCAATAAAATATACGTACAGAATCTCCACGAATCGATGATAAAATCCAGTTACTTCGATCTCTCAAGCATGACGAAACTTTTTGGAAGGGAGCAACGGGCATGAACGAAGAGGGTTTAAGGGACGTACCCAGCTCATGATTGAACGTGACTAGAACCGGAAGATTTGATTCATCAAGGAATCATTGAGCGGGGCGGAAGAATTCGGTGCAGCAAACACAATCGAATGAATCCAAATCGTTTCCGATCGCATTCTCGGACGTTTTCGGTGACCCCAATGTCGGCGTCTTCTCCTACGCAAACGAGAAGATCGCCGTCCTACCGGCTGGAGTATCCGGGAAGAAACTCAAAGCATACAAAGACGCATTGGCTGTGGAGCCTTACAGCGTGGGCATAGCAGAGTCCCGACTCATCGGCATTTACCTGGTTGGAAACTCGAATGGACTGCTGGCTCCTCATATCGCCGCTGAGGTTGAGCTGCAGAGACTGGAGTCGACTGGATTGTCCGTTCAGGTTGTTGATGACAGATACACCGCTCTCGGGAATCTGATAGTGTGTAACGATTACGGCGCGATAGTTGATCCTAGGCTCAGACCAACAACCGTCCAACAGATCGAGAAGACTCTAGGTGTGCCTGCGGTAAAGGCGACTATAGCTGGTCTGCCCAATGTAGGTGCATTGACGGTCGCATCTAACAAGGGTGCCTTGATCTCTCCGATGGCCAACGAAGCAGAGCAGAAGGCCTTCAGCGCGGGGCTAGGTGTACCTGTAGAAACCGGCACTGTAAATTCCGGAGTGCCTTTTCCAAAAGCTGGAGTTGTTGCGAACAGCAAAGGAGCTGTTGTCGGAGCCTTGACAATCGGCGGGGAACTCATAACAATAAGCAACATCTTCCAAGGAGATTAGGGAGTTTAAGTACCAGCCGAAGCCACGGAGAATGATCGACGAGGGTCTTTGGGATTGAGCCAAGTTAAGACGTTCATCATCAAGGGCGAGCTTCGAAAGCGCGGAGAAGCACATCCATTTCGGAAGGAATTGCGAGCTTTGAAGAAGGAAGATGCTCTAGTTCAGTTGTACGCTGACATGGGCAGCAGGCACAAGGCGAAAAGGTTCGAAGTCAACATAATCGGAATAGAAGAAGCCCAAGCTCAAGACCAAGCAAAACCCGAAGGAGAGCCGTAATGGCAACTTCGAGCAGGAAACCCACGATGACATCCCAACAACAGAGACAACAACAACAAGCGCAGGCTCGCAGGGGACAAGCAGATTCCGACGCAGGCGAGCAACAAGTACGCCAGTTGCTTAGTGATATACGTTTACTGGAGAGCTCAGCCAGAGTCTTACAATCACGGCTTGACATTATTTCTGCCGCCTTATCCGAGACATTGACTGCCGTCCAGACCTTGGAAGGCAGCAGGGAGGCGAGTGAAGGAACCGAGTCACTGATTCCAATTGGCTCGGGCTCCTTTGTCAAGGCACGGTTAGCAGAACCGCAAAAAGCGATCATAGGAATCGGAGCAGGAGTGTGCATCGAAAAAACAACAGACGCCTCTATCAAGGAACTCCGAGTAAGAAGTAGCGAGCTGGAGAAAGCTAGAGGAACAATCACAAACCAGCTTGAACAAGTCCTAGGCCAGACCGAAGCTTACAGGGGAAGACTAAGCGACCTCGTCCGACGCAGAGGCGGCGGCTTAGAGGTTGTTTGAAAGATTACGCGGACACTTCTCTACTCTATATGATAAGATAACCAAGTCCGAACTTAGAGGTAAGGACCTGGACAAGGTCCTGGACGAGTTCCACATGACCTTGCTAGAGAGCGATGTTGCTCTTCCGGCCGCCGATTACATTCGGGACCAGTTGAAACTGCGCATCGAACAGTTACAGTTCACGAGGTTCAGTGATCCACGCGGACATGTTAGGGGAATACTGCAAGATATTCTCTTGTCGGTCTTGGAGAAACCCGGGCAGGTGGATTTCTTTCGACTCGTAGAAGAGAAGAAGAAAAAGGGAGAACAGTTGATTGTTGTTTTCGTCGGCGTGAACGGTACTGGGAAGACTACTAGTATCGCAAAACTATCGCATATTCTGCAGAAGAAGCGATATTCTGTGATATTAGCCGCCAGTGACACCTATCGAGCGGGCTCCATACAACAGCTGGAGGAGCATGCGAGAAGGATTGGTGTGAAGACGATCAAGCACGATTACGGTGCAGATGCAGCCGCCGTAGCTTTTGACGCAGTGAACTATGCAAGGGCTCACGGAGTGAATGTGGTATTAATCGATACTGCTGGGAGGATGCAGACGAACAAGAACTTACTGGAGGAGATGCGCAAGATCGTCCGGGTTACTAAGCCGGATCTCACCCTGCTTGTCGTGGATGCCTTGACTGGGAACGATGCATTGGAGCAGGGGAAAGTGTTCGGAGAGGCTGTAAAGATAGACGGCATAATACTGGCAAAGCTTGACGCGGACGTGAAAGGAGGCAGCTCAATATCATTATCCTACATACTAGGCAGACCCGTTCTCCTGGTCGGGACTGGACAAGGCTATGACGACCTCGAAACATTCCAGGCCAAGGAGATCGTAAGAAACATGACGGGGTAAGGACGAGGACACCGGTGCTGCCGTGCTCTTTAGGCAAGTTCTCGACGGTTTCGAATAGTCTTCATCAGGTCTCCTCTCGTCAGTATTCCCACCAAATTATCACCTTGAGTGACTAGCAATCTTCCGACCCCCCGTTGTGCCATAAGATGCAAAGCATCCAAGGCTGAGATTGTGGGACTCACGGTAACCATCTTCTCATATGGCACCATTGCTTCTTTGACGGTTGCAACCTCCCTTTGCTCTTTTGGAATGGATCGGACAGAACTCATTGTGACCACGCCTATGGGGTCTCCGTTGGACAGTACTGGGTATCCTCCGTGGGGTCGGCTCAAGAAGTAATCTGTGATCAACTGTTGGATTGTCATCTCTGGTGAGACCGTCAGAAGGTCTCGGGTCATTATGTCGCCAACTGATACTCCTGATAGCGCCTCCGTCAAGCGAGTTTGTCGGAGGCTGTTCTCTGCTCCGGACCTGATGAACCAGCCGAGGAAGAAGATCCATAGACCGTTGATGACATCGGAAAAGACGATCATAAGGAATCCAACAATTATCATGAGCATCGAGATAGCTTTGCTGACAATTGTTGCTTGGGCAGTTGCTTT
>VBBA01000220.1 GCA_005888675.1 Candidatus Bathyarchaeota archaeon
CGACGCTATGGTTAACGATGAAGAGCATCATGAGAATTATTTGATGGGTGAAGTTAAGGAAGGACGCGTCAAGTATATGTCCTTCATAGTCCTCGGATTGGCCGATGCCGTGGTCGAGATCTCGGGAATCCACGCCGCCTCACTCGGAATATTCAATCTCACCGAGATTGCAGGCGTGAATGGAATCGTCGCAGGCATGGCTGCGTCGATCGCTATGGCTTCTGCGGCTTATGCTCAGGCCAAACAAGGCTTCGAAGGCTCGGCCAAATGGTCGGCAATTTACACGGGCGTGTCCTACATGCTTACAGCGGTATTGCTAGCGCTACCATACTTCTTGACTCGTGTCATGGTCGTAGCCCTAGGGACGTCTCTAATCATCGGGGGGATACTGGTTGCGATGATGACTTATTACGACACGGTGATCTCGAATCGTGAGTTCAAAAGACAGTTTGGCGAGATCGCGGGTCTAATATTGGCTGCCAGCCTTTCTCTGTACATCATTGGTTATGTCATACGCCAACGCCTTGGGATAGTCATCGGGTAAACTCGAGCCCAAGCAGAGTGCCTACTGATCCGTAGAATTCTAGAGCTCTCGGGGCGATTCGAGTGGGTTATCGAGCCAGAAGAGGATACGTAGTCGGTCCGAAAGTATTCGGATACTCTCTTTCACGTCTTGAAACTTCACAATCTACCCCCCCTTTTTTCCAACTTTATTTTCTACTGCGCCTCAAAATGGGCGAGATCTGCTGTTAATCGCTCAAAATGCGAGAAAAGCATTTTGCGGAAATGGGTTTATTCATTTAAACATAGCGGAAATTTACGAGGAGGACATCGGGGGCCAGAAAAAGCGTGCTCCGATTGTTGATCAGGCTTCAAAATGAGCGTGTTCGGGTGCTAGGCGAGTTAACCCGTCAAAATTTCTTAAGAAATGACGAGTTGGAATCAACCGGACGTATTGCGAGCTGCTGAATGTTGACTGTATCCTATCAGCTTGTCTACCAGTAACACAATCTTTCACACGATAGCATAGACTTGGAATTGGCTACCGTAAGGAAGTGCGGTTTGGCCAAGGGGAAGGTCTAGCTAGGCGTTGCGCTCTCGAATTATTGGCCTTCTCGTCCTAGCGTCCCTAGTTCCTTTACTAATCTCAAACGTAGCGGCTCCTCCCCAATACAGCCTATCCATCTCTCCATCTTCAGGGATCATGAACCTTGGCAACACTGCCACCCTTACATTCAACGTGAAAGGCGGCGCAGCGAATACGCCCTACTCAGTAACGATTGATGTCGTGAAACCTAATGGGAGTGGCACTGCAACAGCGAATGGGAATTTCGTGACGGATAGCAGAGGCATCGGCTCCGCCACCTTCCCATATCCGAGCAGCTCCTTCATTGCTCTAAACGGAACCCTCGCGACAGACGCACTAGGCGTCTATACAGTAAGCGCTAATGTCACAGCGCCCGGTCCACCCGGAATCGTCGCTACTCTGCAGTTCATAGTGAGTTCACAATTGACTGTGGTAATTTCGCGGCCAACAGGCGGAACCATTGTGAGAGGCACTGGAGTGTTGATAACGGCAACGGTTTCTGACTTGAACAGTAGACCGGTAAGTCGGGCGATAGTTTCGGCAAACACACCGACTGGGAACGAGATAGGATTGATCGAGACCGTTCCAGGGTCAGGGGTCTATGAGGTCTCGTATGACGCCCAGCTCAGCGATCCTATTGGAGCCTGGACAACCCAGGTAACCGCAGCAGATCTTGTCGGAAACTCTGGACTGAGCAATCAGGTCACAGTTACGATCCAGACGAGTACCCTGGTAGTGGAGGATTTCGTGGCGTATGATGCGAGAGGATTGCCCAGCACAGATTTCTCGCCAGGAGACACGATCTATCCATTCTTCAGAATACGATACGGCACTACAGGGTCCAGTGTCCAATATCTGAAAGATGGCCAGTTCAAGCTGTCAGTGATAAGCTCGTCAGGTATCCCGATAGCAAACCTCACCGCGATCTACGATTATACCCGCTCAGGCTTCTCCACGCCTACTGGATACGCGATAAACCAGGGAGATCCTGTTGGTTCATGGTTGGTAATCGTCCCCCCTGGCAGTCTCAGCGACGCCTACCAAAATACCGGGCCTAGCTTTCAGACCTCGATTAGGATACAAGTCCACACCGGAGGTTCGGTGTCCCCAACCTCCTACTTCGCTTACTTGCTGGGCGGAGCTTTCACGCTTCTATCTGGGCTCGTCGTCTTCAAGAAACTAGGCGTCGCCCACGTTGGCTCCAATTATCTCAGAGTGTTAATGGATGGACCAATCCCGAGGTCCTCGAGCATACTGGTCCTTGGTGATTCGGGCAGTGGAAAGACCGTCCTGGCCTATCGCTTGCTGCATGATGAGCTTGAAGTCGGTCACCTATGCACTCTCCTGTCATACGACGCCTTTCCCGAGAGCGTTAGGGCGAGGATGGCCGAGTTCGGTTGGGACATAACAACCTACCTCAAGAGTGGACAATTGGAGATTATCGATTGCTACTCGGGATTAACCGGCGACTCAGGGGCCCAGGTCAAAGAGCCCACTGACCTGACTGAGGTCACGATACAGGTCACTGGAGCACTCAACAAGGCAAAAGGTGCGCCTGTTTCCGTGTTCTTAGATTCCTTGACCCCCATCTTCAATGGTCTCGAGGCACGGCAAGCGATCTCGTTCATCCAGACCCTTGGAGCTAAGGTGAAGAAGACTGGCGGGGTCTTCGTCGTGCTTGCTTCGATAGGTGCGGTCCCGGACGAGTCTATTGCGAAGATCAAGAGCACTGTCGACGGAATAATCGAGCTGGATGTTGTGCGGAAAGGACGGAAGGTGACAAAGTACTTGTCCATCATGAAGATGGAGAGACGCCGAGTGTCATCCGAAGCTGTCCCGTTCGACATAGATCAAAAGCGGGGTGGATTGGTGTTCCAGGTGCATCGTTTCAGGTTGTGGAGGCGCCTTCTACCCTCAATATCGTTTGATAGGACTGCAGCTGGCAAGCTCGTCTCGGAAAAGACTCAGCCAGAGTCAGGATCAACAGGTGTCAATCTGGATCCTCCCGCTTCTCCTTCTCCGGATAATTCACCGTTCGGCCCCGCACCCCCTTAGTCGTCTAAACTCGTAATCTTATTTTCCAAGCCCGCGAGAACAAGCCTCCTCCCGGTGTTCCATACGCCCGATTTACTCTTGAAAAAGACGGGTCCCGCATCATATCATGCGGAGACTCCGAGCGGTACTGTCACTTTCGGCGGAGGCAGTCCCAGCCCTATGGATACTGTTGCTGCATCTCTTGGAGCCTGTCTTGCGATTTCTATTTCAAAAACACTTGGCGTGATGCGACAGAAACTGGATGATATCGAGATTCGTCTATCATTCGAGAGGAAGGAGGAGGAACCGAAGATCTTCGAATATTTCAACATCCACCTCATTCTTCGTGGAGAAGCCCTCTCGCCTGCAAAAGTCGAGAAAGCCCTTCACATGTCCGAGGAGAGCATTTGCCCAGTCAGCGTTATACTCGGGTTGAGCGGGGCACAGATGAGAACGACGTTCGCTATCGAGAACAAGACAGTCAGCTAGGTGCCCCCGGCAACAGGTGCCCG
>VBBA01000221.1 GCA_005888675.1 Candidatus Bathyarchaeota archaeon
GATGCTATAGTCGCAGGATCGGTAAAGTAAAGCAGGATTGCGACTGCAGCAAGACCGATCCCCAAAGATATGAACGGTCTTACTCTCAATCTACAGGAGATCCCAACCCTGCCCTTGTTTCAACCATCGGTGCAGAGCGAGTGCGTATTAAATGGATACTCGAAAATCATCGTTTTTTTCCTCCGAATTGTAGGCGAAAGACGATTTCACACCCTTCCAGAATATCGAAAAAACATACCGCGCCGGGCTGCAGCCATGGTGAAACGTGTTCGCAATGCCTCCAGTGTCATTTCTCGACATGCTCCTCCATGAAGCGAGGGAACCTCGGTCCACGTCCCTTCGTCCATGTCGCGGAGTGATTTTGGCTATTGTATAGATGCTCAGGAAAGCTTTTTCCAACCGGTTCAGGGGAGACAATCCCGTCGATCATCGTATGAGCAGAACCGGCCCTTCACTTGTCGACCAGCTTTTCGCATTGGATAATAGGATTCGCTATGTCGCAATTCTCGACCGAAACCAGAGGCTTAAAGAGTCAAGGATGAGGTCGAACGTTCCCAGTCTAACTCCTGAGGCCTATGATAGAAAGTTCATGAGCAGTGTTCCGCCTCTCGTACTCGATGCTCTCCAACAATTGGAGGCTCAGTGTGGACAGCTCGAGCAAATCTCGATACAATACCAGAGAGTGGACATGGTCTTCTTCTCATTTGACAATCAGATCGTGGTTCTGAGCCTGGAACCCGGTCCAATGGAGCCAATCTGGAGAAAACTGCGCGACACGCTCGGGTTGCCTGTACGCGGATAGCTCTAAGAAAAAAGTGAACTCATGCCAACACAACGCTTCAGCACTAGGAAGAGAGAGGCGTCTAAGAAGCATGTTGAGGAGTCAACAAGCAGCCACCTCGCCGAACTGGCCTCGGCTCACCAACCTTCAAGGAGGGAACAGACGCCGAGGATTGAGGATTATGTCGAGATCATTTATGAGCTGATCCGGGAAAGAGGATATGCAAAACCAGTCGACATCTCCAGTCACTTGCACGTGAAACCTCCGACGGTCACTAACATGCTCGAACGATTGGATCGGGACCAGTTGATCGTCCACCAGAAGTATGGAGGGATAATATTGACTGAGAGAGGCAGAGAGATGGCTGAGACACTTGGGCAAAGACATGCGCTCTTGGTGCAATTCCTACGATTGTTCGATGTGAAAGAGTTGAACGCTCAACGAGTGACAGAGGTTCTAGAGCATTATGTTGACTCGGAGACTTTGGAGGCATTGGGAAGGTTCGTCAAGTTTGCGGGGAGAAACATGGACTGGTGGAAACAGTTTAGGAAGCAGTAAAGACTCGAAAGGTTCGGAAAAAGAGTTACCTACCGACCGCCACTTCTGCAACTGTGCCCCGGCTTTTTCCTCTCAAACCATCCATCAACTTGATCGTCGATTAGACGGTTCGTATCTCCGGCTTCGAAAACCCAAGCCATCCAAATCTTAAACTAGGCTTCCAACCGCGAGAATCCACGACTCTTCATGACAACTCTGACTCTCGAGCCGAAGAAGATGCATGATCGAGTATTCGAATTACTAATGGCCCATCACAAATGGTTCGAAGCAAGCCTACCCCTAATCGCCAGCGAGAACATTCCAAGCATCGCCGTCCGGGAGGCCATCATTTCCGACTTTGGTAATCGATACGCAGAGGGATGGACTGGCGAGAGGGTCTACGCAGGCTGTAGATACATTGACCAGGTAGAACAAGTCTGCATCGACCTAGCAAAGGCGCTATTCAGAGTCGAGTTCGCAGACGTACGACCCATCTCAGGAGTCTGCGCAAACCTCGTCGCATACACTACATTCACGAATCCAGGCGATACGATGATGGCCCTAGCAATCCCCGCGGGCGGGCACATCAGCATGGGACGGAAGGATTTCGGCGGAACAGCTGGATCGGTTCGTGGATTGGATGTGGAGTATTTCCCGTTCGATGTGGACGAGATGAACATTGACGTCGACGCCACCGCGAAGAAAGTGAAGAAGCTGGTCTCCGATGGGAAGAAGATGTCATTGGGTATGTTCGGAGGTAGCGTCCTCCCGTTCCCGCAACCGGTAAAGGAGCTCTCCGAGGTGTTCCACGATAATAACGCAAGTGTTTGCTATGATGCGGCTCACGTTGCCGGACTGGTCGCTGGTGGACAATTCCAAGACCCGATGCATGAAGGCGCAGACGCAATGACGGCGAGCACGCACAAGACACTTCCAGGTCCACAGGGTGGTTTGATCATCTCAAAGTCGGAACATGGCGAGAATATCAAGCGAGCCACGTTTCCAGGCAATACGAGTAACCATCATCTTCATCATCTCGCGGGGAAGGCGATCATGTTTGCGGAGATGATGGCATACGGTAGAGAGTATACTTCGCAAATCGTGAAGAACAGCCGTGCCCTAGCAGACAAACTGAACGAGGATGGTTTGAAAGTTCTGGGGGAAAAGAAAGGATTCACAAAGTCCCACGTGATTATAGCTGACATCACAGCCTATGGGGACGGTAAAACTCTGGAGAAAAAACTCGAGGACTCGAATATTATTCTCAACCGGAACCTATTACCGTATGATGTGAAGATGGGTCGACACTTTGAGGCCCCTGGCGGGATAAGATGCGGAGTCTCGGAGGTCACAAGGTTGGGGATGAAGGAGCCGCAGATGAGAGAGATCGCAGACCTCATAGCTAGGGTCGTAGTTAAGGGCGAACAGGGAGAGAGAATCCGTGCGGACGTTGCATCATTGAAGAAGAGTTTCAACATGATACATTATGCATTCGGCTCAAGCAGAGAAGCCTACGAGTACATCAAGCTAAGATAATATGCCAGAGTGCCGACGAGCCCTATGCTTATAGCTCAGTACAATCAAGTGGAGACTACTCATTCATCGGGACTGGAACTTGAGCACCAAGAGAGAGAAAAGACGGCGGGACGAGGCGCCGATGCCTGCTGCCAGCGCAGGATTGCTCCGTTTCTTCGAAGAAGACACTCCAGGTGTCAAGATCAGTCCCTACCTAGTAGTCATCTCAGGCATGAGTCTTGTCGCAGTGGTACTCCTGCTCAGAGCTCTCTCTTTCGCAGGTATCATCAAGGTCTGAGCGTTCACCGACTCTCCGGCCGTCCTGAGTGGGTTACATGACGTTTTAGCCCATCAATCATGTTGAGCATGGCCTGAACCCTTCAACACTAATCGATTTGCAAACGGGAGCTCAAAAGCTACGGTGGAAAAAACGGCCAAGAGCATAGCAGTTCATTCATTCAAAGGCGGGACAGGAAAGAGCACCATCACAGCAAACACATCGGTTGCTCTGGCACTCGACGGTAAGCGGGTCTGTGTCATGGATATGGACCTGGAAGGACCGGGACTGCATGTTATCTTCAATATTGACCCAAGTGAGGTCAGGTATACTCTGAACGATGTACTCCGTGGCTCGGCGAGCCCAGAGATGGCAGCGATCTCGATGAACGACAGGCTCGGCATATCGAAGGGTGAAGTCTACTTCTGCCCTGCAAGTTCTAGAGTGGATGAGATGCTGAAAACTTTGAGGACTGGTTTCGAGGTGGACAGTTTCTCAAAAGCCATCGCGAGAT
>VBBA01000222.1 GCA_005888675.1 Candidatus Bathyarchaeota archaeon
CTTCCATCGATTACAACCTGATGAGTTGTCCTCTCAATAGAAAAAGCTGATTCCATCTCTTTCTCTTGGGAACCGAAAAATTCAGGAGACTCGACATTCAGTAGGACACTTTCGGCGCGGTCTCTAGTCCAAATTAACAGAGTATCTCGTTGGAGGAACTAATCAAGAACGATAAAATGGCCCACAAACAGACCCTGCAGCCTCCGAGTTATTCCGATATGACAGATTCACAGAGAACCTCCATAGTGGATGCCGTGGATACTGAATTTGAAAATGCATCAGCCAGACTAGTTTTCCTCCGAGACTTGCCTGAGACAAGGATTGGGGACCGGGTTCTGGGCCCTTGGCGTGCTGGACAGGAGCTTGAGCTTCCATTTTGGCTTGCGTCTCACATAGTAAGTCAGGGATATGCTCGGTTCCGTGATGAGGACCAGCTGTCGCTGAATAATCTGTCAACGATTCAATATCGTGAATCCTTGCCAGGCTCTCGTCAGCTTCCGCCACTACAGCCGTCGTTCTATTTTCAGTTGAGAAGACTGATTCGGGGTTTGAGGGAGCATGAGATCAAGGATAGGACCAAGGCGCGGGAATTGGACAAGGCCCTTGCATTGGCGAGAGACATTGTTGGTATTCGGGTCAAGAAGATTGCCTCGATCGCGGCCTCGGTTGAAAGAACCAATGAGCTGATGTCTAATCTCACAAGTGAAGAGAGGATTCTCTATGAGGCTGTTCGACAGAATGTGGATTCTTGGAAGAGAGAGATTTTGGGACGAGAGCCTGAACCATGACGGCACTCGCTCCGCAACTAGTTGTAAGACCGGAGGACGCTTTCCAGGATTTCTTCAGATCATATCCGGTGGATGAGGAGTCGAAATATCGGAAGCGTCTGGCACAGATCGCAGTGAGTGAGGGGCGCTCGCTTGTTGTCGACTTTGAGGACCTAATCAGTTTTGACCCCGATCTTGCCAGGAAGCTTGTGACCAAGCCGGACGAGTATCTCAGATATGCTGAGAGCGCTGCGATCTCGCAGATGAAGGTAGAAGATCCGGAGTACGCGGAACAGGTGGGCCGCTTATTTGTGCGTTTCAGAAGGTTGCCGGAGAAGAAGGCTCTCAGGAGGATAGGGGCGGAGCATCTGAACCAGATGGTTCTAGTCGATGGAATAATTGTTCGAGTGACTCAGGTCAAGCCGATGATAGTCAAGGCAAAATTCCAATGTCGCAAATGCCTTGAAATTATTGCAGAGGAGCAGGAAGGGGATCTAATGAGTGGGCCGGCTGGCGCCATTTGTCCGATGTGTAAGCAACGCAGCGCCTTCAAGCTTCTTGAGGACGAGTCCGTTTTCAAGAATACTCAGGAGGCTCGTATACAGGAAAGACCTGAGGATCTTCCCCCGGGTCAATTGCCGAGATACATGGACGTCCGTCTTGAGGTGGATATGGTCGACTTTGCACGTCCAGGAGATCGTGTCGGGGTCACTGCACTGGTAAGGGCGCAGAGAGAGTATTACGGTGAGAAGGGGAAGCTGCGAACGTTCACACTTTATTTCGACGCAAACTACATGGACGTAATCGGCAAGGAAACCGAAGTTGTAGAGATCACTCCAGAGGATGAGAAGAAGATTCTGGAGGCGGCCGCCGATCCGTGGATACACCGGAACCTAGTCAGTAGTCTGGCGCCCTCGATCTATGGCTACGACGATATCAAAGAAGGCGTGCTCTACTTATTGTTCGGGGGAGTTCCAAAGCACATGCCTGACGGAATAAACATACGAGGCGATTCTAATACATTGATCATCGGAGACCCTGGCACTGCGAAGAGTCAGCTCCTTCAGTATGTTTCCAGGATTGCGCCGAGAGGCTTGTACACTTCTGGGCGTGGGACCACTGCTGCGGGATTGACTGCTGCGGTTCTTCGCGAGAAGACGGGTGGAATGGTCCTGGAAGCTGGCGCGATGGTCCTTGCTGACAAGGGTGTTGCATGTATTGATGAATTGGATAAGATGCGGCCTGATGATCGGGTGGCGATTCATGAGGCGCTCGAGCAGCAGACCGTAAGCGTCGCTAAGGGAGGCATTGTTGCCACGCTCAATGCCAGAGCGGCTGTGTTGGCTGCGGCCAATCCTTCACTGGGAAGGTATGAGCCTCATCGAAACGTGAGTGAGAACATCAACCTGCCTGTTACGATACTTTCTAGATTTGATCTGATCTTTATTCTGAAGGATTTACCGGAGCAGGAGGCGGACTCTCGAATGTCCCAGCATATTCTCACGCTTCACAAGACTCTTTCCAATCCGGAGGCTCCGTTCCCACCTGATTTTCTCAAAAAGTACATCAGCTATGCGAAACGGATCAATCCGGTCCTGGGACCAGATGCGGTCAAGGAGTTGCACGAGTTCTATCTTAAGATGAGGGCGAAGAGCGGTGGAGCAGATGCAGCGATTGCAATAACGCCGCGGCAGTTGGAAGCCTTGATCCGGTTAGCGGAGTCTCGAGCAAGGGCATTCCTACGGAAGGAGGTGACGGTTGAAGATGCGAAGAGCGCCATCAGGATAATGACGGTCTCGCTTTCGGACGTGGGAATCGACGTTAGGACCGGTTCAATGGATATCGATGTGATAATGACCGGCAAGCCACGGAGCGTCCGCGACATACTCCAGAAAGTGATCGAGATAGTCAGTGAATTGGAGAAAGAGACAGGTACGGTCGAGGAGAGCCTTCTGGTTCAGGTTCTAGTCGAGAGGGAAAAGGTTGAGGAGAGAGAGGCCAGACGGTCGATTGGACAGTTAATCAAAGAGGGAGTATTGTATTCTCCGAAGCCGGGAAGGCTGAAAAGGACCTCCGGCTGATCCTTGATCAGACACACCCGGATAATGTTGTTGAACGCTTGAAGCTTAGAGAACTAGCCGTTCCAGACTCAGTTAAGGAGCTCTTGGAAGCCGAGGGACTGTACGATCTCTACCCACCTCAAGAGGACGCCATAAACGCCGGGGTCTTAGAAGGTAAGAACCTGGTCCTTGCGAGTCCGACAGCGAGTGGTAAGACGCTTGTTGCCGAGCTTGCGATGCTGAAACAAGTTCTGGAGAATCATGGGAAGGCGTTGTATCTTGCGCCGTTGAGAGCGTTAGCGAGTGAGAAGTTCAGAGAGTTCCGGAGATACGAGAGTCTAACCAAACAGGATGGATCCAGTGTCCGGGTTGGAATGTCGACCGGCGATTATGACAGCACTGATCAATGGCTGTCGAGGTACGACATTATCGTGAGTACTAACGAGAAGGCCGACAGTCTGTTGAGACACAAGGCTCCGTGGATGGGTGAATTGTCGCTTGTTGTTGCCGACGAAGTACATCTTCTAACTGAGCATTCGAGAGGCCCGACTTTGGAGGTTGTCATGACGCGGCTGCGTGAGATTAATCCGAGAATCCAAATTCTTGCGTTGAGTGCGACCGTTCGGAATGCGGAGGAGCTTGGGGACTGGCTCAAGGCCGGGAATGTAACTACCGAATGGCGTCCTGTCCCATT
>VBBA01000223.1 GCA_005888675.1 Candidatus Bathyarchaeota archaeon
AACCGTCACCAGCCTTAACGGCTACTCGGGCACAATTACTCTGACCAATGCGATCGCACCAGGCTCTGGCCTCACCTGCGGTCTCACTCCCTCCAGCGTCGCTCTGGGATCTTCTGCATCCTCTACATTATCGTGCAGCGGGACCGCCGCTACTTACAACGTGAACGTAACAGGCACAAGCGGCTCCTTATCGCGATCTGTAGTTGTTACCTATACAGTTCAGGACTTCAACGTAGCCGTGAGCTCAACATCGGTGACCGCCGACGCTGGGGCACGCGGCAACTCGACCATCACTGTCAGCAGCCAAAACGGGTTCACCGGAACAGTAGGCCTGACAGCTACTATTTCTCCGTCTAGCGGCCTGAATTGCGCCTTCAGCCAGAACTCTGTCTCTCTCGGCACTTCAGGCACATCAACTCTCTCCTGCAGCGGTTCAGCGGGAACGTATTCGGTCACGGTGACTGGCAGAAGTGCGTCGCTCTCTCATAGTGTAACAGTGTCTTATACCATCCAGGATTTCACCGTCGCGGCAGTTTCTGCAAGCGTTACGATCGATGCGAACCTGACCGGCAACTCAACCATTACTGTGAGAAGCCTAAACGGTTTCGCGGGAACCGTCAACCTCGGCCTCGCCATATCCTCCAACTCCGGTCTCACCTGCAATCTGAGCCAACCTTCAGTGCTGCTCGGGGCAACAGCCAACTCGACACTGGCATGTAGCGGATCCGCAGGGACCTATACTGTCACGATTACCGGGACCAGTCGAGCTCTGTCTCGCTCGGCAAGTGTCCTGTACACGGTTCAAGATTTCTCCATCGCCGCAAGCACAACAACGGTGACGGTCAACACGGGCTTGAACGGGAATTCCACCATCACCATCGCGAGCCTAGCAGGTTTCAGCGGTACGGTCGGCATAACCCAGACGATATCTCCCGCAACCGGTCTAACATGTACTCTGACACAGGCAAGTATTGTCCTGGGAATCTCCGGAACATCCGTCTTGTCATGCAAAGGCTCAGCAGGTAATTATGCCGTAACTGTAACCGGCAAAGGTCGTCAGCTCTCGCATTCCACTATTATCTCGTATACGGTCCAGGACTTCACAATCACCGCAGGTCCATCGAGTGTTACGGTCTTAGCTGGAGCTACGGGAAGTTCGACCATCAACGTTACATCGGTGAACAATTTCAGAGGCATCGTCACGCTGACAAACTCGACCTCTCCATCCTCAGGTTTGACTTGCACACTCTCTACCACTTCGATCACTCTGGGAACTTCCGGCACTTCCACCCTCTCTTGCAGAGGGATCGCGAGAACGTTCACCGTCACGGTGACAGCGACTAGCGACTCACTGTCTCGTCCCACTACCGTGACTTTCATCGTCACCGACTACAACTTCACAGCGAGTCCGACCAGCATGACTATAATCGCGGGCTCTACCGGCACGTCGACAATTAGCGTCTCCCCGATCAACGGCTTCACAGGAAGCGTCGCTCTTTCGACCGCTGCTTCAACCGGACTGACAGCGACTCTCGACATTCCTTCAATCACAACATCAGGCACTGCTCAACTGACACTTGGTGCTTCGGTCGGAGGCAACTACACCGTCACAGTAACAGGAAGAAGTGGAACCTTGTCGCATTCCGTCATCATCACAGTGATAGTCTCCGACTTCTCCGTAACGGGATCCAACTCTGTTAGTTTCAATTCAGGCGCATCGAATCCGCAAACTGGCATCACCATCACTGCAATCAATCATCTGACAGGGTCCATCACCCTGTTACCCTCGGTCTCGCCATCGGGATTGAGCGTCACCGGTTGCTCGCCCAACCCGGTAACCCTGAACTCGACAGTCACTTCAACGATTGCCACATGTGCATTCAGATCATCGACACCCGGCACATATACTGTAACAATGAAAGGCTCACTCTCAGCAACCTCACTTAGCCGCTCCTTCGTATTGACCGTCAATGTTGGCGACTATTCGATATCGGCTACCGGACGAGATTTGAACGTCGGCCAAACTAACGCAGTAGTAAATGTCACACTAACATCGAGGCTGAACTTCAACGGAAATGTGAGTCTAACTCCTACTTCTCCGCTGGGCCTGACAGTCTCTTGTCCCACATCTCCTATCGCGTTATCGGCCAATTCAGTCCGAATAGTGTCTTGCACGTTGACCTCTAACACGGCAGGAACCTACGCAGTCAGTATTCAAAGCAGTGGTTCGCCTGGGACTGTCACTCAATCAGTCGCGTTTACGATTCACGTTGGAGACTTCTCTATATCCCAGATTCCGTCAACAAGCATCAACGTCGGCCAGTCCGGAGTTTCGCTCACAATCGGTCTTAACAGCACCTTCAACTTCGCAGGTGCCGTCATACTCGTAGGGACCTCTTCCCCATCAGGTCTCACAGTAACCTGTCCAACAACAGGAATTTCATTGTTGGCCAACAAAACGGCCACCGCCTTATGCTCACTCTCCTCTACAACTGCCGGAACCTACGGTGTGACCGTCACCGGGTCCCCATCTCCCGGAACCGTGTCTCATGTTGCACGGGTTACTATCCATGTTGGCGATTTCACTCTTCGGGCCACGGGCATCGACCTGAACGTAGGTCAGACGGGCGCTTCGATTCACCTATCGTTGAACAGTACTTTCAACTTCGCCGGGAGCATAAGTCTCACAGGAGTCTCAGTCGCCGGTCTGACGGTAACTTGTCCGTCGCCCGTGACCCTCAGCCAAAACAGCACCTCACAACCGAACTGTTCGTTAGCTGCCACGACTCCTGGAACATATGCGGTTACTCTCACCGGTCAAGGCTCCCCTGGAACTGCATCACATTCCTCGACTGTGATAGTACACGCCGGAGACTTTGTCATCAACGTCGTCGGGTCGAATCTCAACGCCGGACAAACCGGAGTATCAGTAAATGTCACTGTAACAAGCAGGTACAATTTCGCGGGGAGTGTTACGCTGAACGGTAGCGCTAACCCGACGAGTCTCAGCGTAACCTGTCCAACCAACCCGCTGGTCTTGACCCCGAACAGCACTGCTAACGCACAGTGCGCTTTGGCGTCAAACACTTCTCTAACCTACCTGGTGACGGTTACCGGTTCAGGCTCGCCAGGAAATGTTTCCCGATCAGCCTCAGCCACCGTTCACGTTGGCGACTTCACGGTAACGACATCCGCGGCGAATCTGAACCTTGGACAAACAGGAGTGACCATGACTGTCATACTAACAAGCGTTAACAACTTTAACGGAAATGTCAGCCTTACCGGGGCAGCTACCCCAACCGGTCTATCGGTCTCCTGCCCGGTCTCGCCAGTTATTCTCTCGTCAAATCGTACCGTCACAGCCGCCTGCTCATTGAGCTCCACAACTCGTGGAGCATACGGGGTAACCATCACAGCCACAGGCGTCCCCGGAGGTTCCTCACATTCAAGCGGACAGATCGTCCATGTCGGTGATTTCACGATAACGGCCGGAAAAGTCAGTCCCTCATCAATCAATTCGGGATCAGTGGGCAATTCTACAATTACGCTTGTCGGCACGTCCAATTTCGCTGGTGGTGTCAGTCTCAGCATACAAGCACCGGCCGGCATTTCTTGTTCCTTGAGTGCACCGAGTGTGACTTTGGCCCTCAACGGTACATCCACGTCGATCCTGTCCTGCAGTTCCAGTTCCGCAAAGGATTACAACATAACCGTCACAGGAGTTGCTGCAGTCGGCACCGCCACACATACAACTTCTCCGCCTATACTGTATCATTTCGTCGACTTCACGATCTCGGCAAGCGTGTTGACAGTCACCGTTAAGGTCGGGGTCGCGGGCACGTCGACCATCACGATCACTGGACTGAACAACTTCAACGGTACCCTAGCCCTGTCCGCAACGATTTCGCCCAACACAGGTCTTACCTGCTCCAGCATCTCACCCGTTACTCTGCCTCCTTCAACAGGCACGTCCGGTCTCTCCTGTAATGGATCGTTATCCGGAAACTATACTGTCACTGTCAAAGCTACCTTGAACAGTCTGCTGTCTCACTCGATCATCGTGACCTTCTCAGTCCAAGACTTCACAATATCTGTCAACCCAACGATAGTAAGATTCCACGTCTCTTCCTCCAACTCAACCAAAATTACACTCTCGGGTCTCAATAGTTTCTCAAGCAATGTCACATTCACAAGTACCGTACCGTCTGGAATTTCTTGCGCACCCATCTCGCCTGGCACTCTGAAGGGTTCAGGCATAGCAACGTTGACTTGCTCCTCCACTATTGCAAGCAACAGCAACTATCTAGTGACGGTGACCGGTACAAGCGGGTCACTCGTACGTTCTGCAAACGTCACTATCAATGTGTGGGACCTCTCGATTTCTACGAGCGCTATCCCACCTTTCGTCGCTGGTTCTCCTCCATCCTCTACTATCGTCTCTGTCACTAGCACCGGTCTGACTGGAGTCGTGAATGTTACCGCCTCCGTGCTACCCGTTGCTCCAGGGTTGTCTGTTACGACAAACCCGTTAACTCTGACTCTGACGCCGGGCGCAACAGCCACGACAACTCTGACTGTCAGCTCGACCTCGGCGACGCCCAATGGTACCTATACAGTCAACGTGTCCGGAGCAAGTGATTCCCTTGTTCGCACAATCCCCTTGACGATCACAATCACAGGAGACTTTAGCATCAGTGTCAGCAGTAGCATTGGCAGTTTTGTTCCAGGCTCCTCGATAAACTCAACCGTCACGATCAAGAGTTTCGGCTTCTCAGGAAACGTTACCCTAATCGCATCCGCATCTGCTTCTGGCGCTTCGGCGGTTCTGAATCCAACCAGCCTACTCTTGACGGTAAACGCTACGAAGACTTCGATCCTGACTATCCGTTCTCCCACTGCAGGAAACTTCAACGTGACAGTCACAGGTTCTCACGGGACACTTTCTCATTCCGCGATACTGAGGGTCACAATTGTCGACTTCAACGTCACTGCCAACGTAACAAATCTGACAGTTAACTCAGGGTCGGTTGGAAACGCGACGATTACGGTCAGAAGCTTGAACAATTTTTCAGGCAGCGTACAACTTACCGCAAATGTCGGTTCGAACGGAGTCACGCCGACCCTCACTCCAGCTACGGTTACTCTCACCGGGGGTAAGTCCGCTAACTCTACTCTAACGGTCTCGATCTCCAGTAACACTCCCATTGGAAACTATACGATCAGAGTGATTGGAACAAATGGCGGACTCTCTCGCGAGGTCGATCTGATTATCAGGGTGAGAGACTTTAGGAGCAACAGGCACTATCTCACTTTCCGTCACGGTTTCGCCTGTGGGACCAAATAGGCCTACGGTGTCCCTTAGCGTCCCAACGATATCACTCACCGCTGGTGGAACAGGCGTTTCGACCCTTACGATCTCATCGGTTGGTGCTGCCCTTGGGAACTACGTCGTAACTGTCAATGCCACATCTGGAGGTGTTCTCCACCAGATTCTCGTAAGCGTTAACATTGTAGACTTCAGCGTCACATCAGGATCCTCAACTCTGACGATGTTGGCTGGCAGGACGAATTCTACAACTGTGAGAATTACTGGGATCAACAGTTTCAACAATACTGTGACGCTTACGGGTAGCTGGAACCCGGTGACCCTGAACGGGCCGTCGTTTCTCTTCGCTCCGGTCAATGTTACTGCCACAAAAATAGGTTCGGTCAATTCGACACTAACAATCTCGACGAGTCCCTTCACCCTCGCAGGCAACTACACTCTAACAATAACTGCGACTTCGATTACGCCCGGAGGGAATCTCATTCATGAGATCACCCTGACGATTTTTGTAAGGGGCGACTTTGCCCTGAAACCGAGTGCCACCACCCAAGGCCTTGCATCGAACTCCTCGGTTACAATTACAATTGGTCTGAACAGCACCGGCTTCACCGGCCCGGTGAACATGTCCTCATCGATCATTCCTTCGAGTGTAGGCGCTGGACCCACACTCCCAACCGCATCATTTAGTCCCTTGACTGTCAAACTGTCTGCTGGTGGGACCAACACCACGACCTTGACACTTACGGCCGCGTCCAATGTCCCAGCCGGACGATACAACGTGACTATCACCGGAACAAATGGACGACTCGTTCATTCTACACTTATACTCGTGACGGTTGGGGCGAACTTCACCATCAGCGGCACACTGACCACACCTCAGACTTTCGATGCTGGTGGTTCAGCTCTTGCAAATGTGACACTTACTAGTACGGGATTCACAGGCAACGTAACCCTAAGACTGATCGTTCCGTCCGGTTTGACCGCATCACTCAACGTATCCAACGTTACCCTAACACCAGGGACCTCGTTTACGTCTAGGCTGACCATGTCAACGACCGTTGCGACACCAGCACGGTCCTACATCGTTACTGTCAACGCTACGAGTGGAAGCATATTCCGTCTAACCAGCTTCACCCTCAATATAACCGGGAACTTCACAATATCCTCAAGCCCTAGTACCGTAACAATTGCCGCCGGCAAATCTGGAACAGCATCCACCACGATGAACAGCGCAGGACTAAACGCAACGCTGACGCTGACGTCGACAGTCACCCCCGCACCATCCTCTTCCACCATTGGCGTCATAATCACCCCGAACCATCAATCACTAGCGTTCGGTGGATCTAAGACCTCGACTCTCACAATCTCAACTACGACGTTCACATTGGCGGGTACCTATTCCCTTACGATCACAGCAACAAGCGGCAGCATTGTACATTCAACAGTACTCAGTGTCATCGTGACTGGAAACTTCACTATCGCTTCCATTCCATCTACAGGAAACATTGTCGCAGGTGCCACCGGGTCGTCGACAATTGAGCTGGGCAGTTCCGGTCTCACGACTAATGCAAACCTCTCCGCCTCAATCACTCCCGTCGTGGCAAACGGCCCAACTGCTTCGTTCACTCCAGCAACGGTAGCTCTTACCGCTGGCGGCACCAGTAATTCGACACTTACTATCTCGACAACAAAGTCCACGCCGTCTGGTAACTACGTCTTAACAATAACGGGCACAGTCGGAACGTTGACGCATACAACAACGTTCACCGTGACAGTTGCCTCCGACTTCTCTATTAGTGCTGGCCCGCCACAATCTCTCTCACTAGTTTCGGGCTTACAGGTAGCATTGGACTGAGCTACGGCTTCTCCCCGACGTCCTCAGGCCTTTCTGCAACACTGACACCCCAGAGTGTCAGTGTAACCCCAGGCTTTCTAGGAACATCCACTCTGCTGATCTCGACGACAACCTCTACCCCAGCCGGTGTTTATCTTGTCAATGTCATAGGCACGGTGGGGACAACGACTCACATCAGTCAATTATCCGTAACCGTCAAGGCCGAGTTTACAATCTCGGCTGGTGCAATCGTTCCCACAAGTTTCGTCGCTGGTAACTCCGGGACCTCAACGCTTACTCTTTCGAGCGCTGGATTGAACGGAACTGTAAACTTGTCCGCAACACGCTCGTCTCCTTCGATCGCGTTCGCCTTCAACTCCAACAGCATCCACTTACTCCCCGGAGGATTCGGAACGATTACTCTCACGGTTTCAACAAACAGTTCGACCCCCGCCGGAATCTACGCCGTTACGGTAACAAGTACCAGCGGTAGTATCGTCCACTCAGTCACCATCAACATTTCAGTCACAGGCGACTTCATACTCACATCTTCGCAGAACAGTGGAACTGTCGTCGCGGGAAGCGCTGTCGTTACTACAATCACGGTGAAGAGTTTCGGCCTAACTGCGGGTCCTGGACTCTCCGCAACCGTACCCAGTCCTGCCACGGGTCTGACCGCATCGTTCAGTCCCAGCGTTATACCTCTAACACCGGGCTCCAACGGCACAGCGATTCTGACTCTACAGACAATTGCGTCCACGCCAGCTGGCACGTATGCAATAACGATAACAGGGACAAGTGGATCGTTAACCCACAGCCAGACCTATACTATCACCGTCACTCCCGACTTCACCCTCACGGCAAGTAGCCTCTCTCCCCCCAGCATAATCGCCGGTAATTTGACATCGTCTAAAATGACGGTGCTGAGCCTCGGCCTTACCACCCGAATAACATTGAACGTCACCGTGGCGCTATCACCAAGTGGACTCTCTACGTCCCTGAATCCAGTGTTCGTGGGACTGACGCCAGGAATTAACGGCAATTCGACCCTGACTATTACAACGACTCCCTCAACCCCCGCCGGTGTCTACTCGGTCACGGTCACCGGTGCTAGCGGCACCTTGGTCCACTCAGTGACCTTGACTCTAATCGTTAATCCTGACTTCAGAATAATTGCTGGAGCACCATCTCCTTCTAGTTTCGTTGCGGGAGGCTCGACAGCGAGTGCTGTCACAATGAACAGCTTGGGTTTCAACGGTACAGTATCACTGTCGGCAACGTTATCCCCAACTGTTGCAGGATTCACTAGTTCGTTTAACACTCGGAACATTGGCCTGACTGTCGGATCAACAGGCAGCGCGATCCTGACCATTCAATCATCGATCACAACGCCATCAGGAACATACACCGCGACCATTGTAGCTACAAGCGGGTCGATAACCCATTCCGCTAGCATCAGCTTCATTGTACTCCCTGATTTCACCATCGCGAGCAGCACAGTTCAACCCGCCAATGTCCTAGCCGGCAGTTCTGCTAGTTCGACAATTTCACTCAACAGTTTCGGC
>VBBA01000224.1 GCA_005888675.1 Candidatus Bathyarchaeota archaeon
TTGGTCATAATGGACTCGATCACGCCAATGTTTCTTCTTGTAGAGTCAAAGAAGGTCTTCCAGTTTGGTCAAGTCTTGAAGTATGCTACGAGGTTTGCCAAAGCGATCGGGTTGGCCACGATGCACACGAACGTGTTGGAGGAATTGACAGAGAATGCAATGATCAGTTTTGCAGATGTGATCATTGAACTTCAAGGTAGCCCACCGGGTGGATCGTCGAGGGCGGGAATTATGAGACTTGCAAAGATTGGAAAACTTCCGGTGCCGAACCGGAACTATTACTACGAGATTACTCCGCAGGGAATAATGATATCGACGGCGGTCATTGGATGATTACTCAGGTGGAAGAATGACTCTTTCCCCCGTTTACCCTTTGATTGTGGAGGTTTGCTTCTATGGGATATTCGGTGGAGCTTTGTATGCTACGATGCAACGGTATGGAACGAGAGTTAGCCTGTTACTGCTGACAGGTGCTACGCTCTGGTCGACGAGTATCGAGAATTTCATTGTCCTCAAAGGAGGATACGACTATTATGGCTATGCTACTCGGAAT
>VBBA01000226.1 GCA_005888675.1 Candidatus Bathyarchaeota archaeon
GTCGTGACTGTAAGTCCTGGGTCTTCGTTCTCCGTGATGGCTCCGCCAGAGTTCACGTTTCCGGTATTGCCAATCGATATGTCGTTGACCGCGACGACCGCGATCCCTAGGAGGAGGATAGCAACCGCCTGGGCGATGATTAGGAGACCCATTCTTGAGGCAAGAAATTTCTTAACGCTCATAGAGGCTCGTTTTGTAATGTCTAACGGACATAAGACTTGTGGTTTACAAGTGCATACAAACGAAATCTATTGTGGTATTTCAACACGCGCCGAAGGCGATCCGCTTCTGCTTCGTATTCTGAGGTCTTTGTGGGGATAACGCTTTATGATTGAATGGG
>VBBA01000225.1 GCA_005888675.1 Candidatus Bathyarchaeota archaeon
CACTCTCCTACATACTCACGGATGTCTTGCTGCCGGGTCGAAGTCCATACTTGAGAAGTCTCCTCGCAGCCTCGATTAGCCTGAATATTGACCTTCTGCTGGACCCGATCGCTGTCTCGACTGGTCTATGGAGATGGACGCATCCCTCGGTCTATGTGCTTGGCGTCCCTCTGACTAATTGGGTAGGATGGTTTGCGATTGTCTATTTCTTCGTGTTCGCGTTCGACACGATGGTAATCAATAAGCCGTTGACAAGGAAGCCTTTGTTGGAAATTAGGAAGGTTGAATGGCAGAAAATGTTGACACCATTTCTCAAGAGGTTGCTCTTTCTAGCTCCGATTGTCCTTCTCGGAACGCTTGCAGTGATGATGTTGCTGGCTCCTTACTCGAATTTGCCTGGTCCATACCGGAATGTATTCCCTGCTCCCTTCGGATGGTGGTCCTAAGAATGCATGAATTAGCGGAAAAGAAAGGTCTGGTTTGGACCTCAATTAGTATCCTAAGCCTAATTCTCGTTCTTCTCGTCATGACATCTGTTTCGGGAGGTTTTGCAGGTCTTTCAGGTAGCTTGCAGAGTCTAGCCTATGCCGGAGCTGTCATGGTTCCATTACTAATCGTGGTAATCTTGGCCTTCAAAAAGTCGATTGACACTTCGAAGAAGGAACAGAGAGTCATCGCTGGTATCGCGGTAAGCGACTAAGATTTTCTTTCCTGAAACGGATTACGTTTTCTCTTTGGAGTTCCCGTAGAGCCTTTTGGTGGCGTTGGCTGTTCTCAACCAACTATTATGAGGTTGAAGGAGAGCGGTCCAGTAGTCGCACTTGCACTTGCCGCGAGCGTTAGCGTAAGCGCGATAGTGCTGCTCGGGTTCACTACTGGGAGTGATTGCGGACTTGT
>VBBA01000227.1 GCA_005888675.1 Candidatus Bathyarchaeota archaeon
CATTCGATGCGTGATAGTGAATATTCCGCATCATCAATCCCCAGTTTACCTGGTCATTGATCGATTGAACGCTTTGGAAGGCTTGATTGCAACTTGTCGCTGTTGCACTGGGTGAGCAGTCACCGAAATTCGGGGTATAGTGAAACATGAGGACCGCTCCGCTGATGCCAAGGAGTACGAAGACGACGAAGGTGAGCATCCCGAGAAAACCCAGGGGACTAATGAACCTAGAAGGGAAGACGATCTTGAAAGCAAGGAGAACTGTCCTTTCTAGTCTGTACCATGCCCATCGCAGCAGGGCGATGATCGGGTCTAAGACCCGCTTCTTCGTAGCACGACTAGTGGAGGCCAATTCCTGGCACACCCTCTAAATTGTCAGACGGATCCCAAGGTTCTGCAATAATATTTCCGTTATTATCAACCGTCAGCCTAATCCTTGGAAGTCTTCCAAGGTTCAAATCAAACGCTGGGCCACGTTGAGGCACAGCGTCTGTTATCTCGTACTGACTTCCGTGACATGGACACTGCAGTCGGTACTGGCTATCCGCATAGCCGGGATTAACTAAGCATTGGAGATGAACACATGTAGTGTTGTACGCAACATATTTCCCGTTACTTGTCTGAACTGACCCATCTGTTGTTGGTAAAGAGTCTGGAACCCGAGCCAAGACATTCCTATAATATGGGCTAACGGAGGGATCGTAGGGCCAGTAGAAGAATTTGTACGGCATCCGTCCCAAGGGGCCTTCGACGAAGTTCGTTGCCTTCGCAGGATCAAGTTCCGCATCGTAGATATTCGCGATCGTTGCGGGTCCTTTTGCCGGTGGAACCAACGGCCCTAGGATGCCACCGGATGTGGCGAGCGACGCGGCAACGAGTACTGCTGAGCCTCCTACTGCGGCTTGTAGGAACATTCTCCGTGATATCATGGGTCCGCGAGACGCGGGAGGAGCGGATGGAGGAACTTGCGAGCTGGGAGGCGGAGAAGGGGGAATGGTTTGCCCTGGATTAGGCTGAGGCTTCTTCTCGGTGGTAGACATACAAGCTACCGAAGACTATTTCGAAGCCTTGATGAAAGTCTATAAAACCCTTCTTCTGATGCGAAAAACAACCGCAGCAAGAAACCTGGAAGTTCGACAACAAACAGATAAAGCAAGCCAAACGTTCAACTAAAAATTCGATAAACAAGAAAGCTAGGAGATTAGAGATCGTAAGTGAACAGGGTAATCTCGTCAATCATACTGGTCCTAGGCCTCGCCACCATGATGATCGGGGTGTACGCCGAGCAATGGAACACGATGAAGGACCTTGTAGTCAAATTCGTTCCTCTGTTCCCATAGGTTATCGATAAACAAGGAGAGATTGAAGGTAGCACAAGAAACAGAGCATACAGTTGAGACGAAACAGCCGTCTCTCGGGTTTTTGACTAGATTTCGAGGAAGACTGCGAGGTCGAAAGGCTCGCATCCATTACTGGCCTATCAGAACCGTAGTCCAACTCGCGTTCTTCCTTCTTTTCGCCGGATTAGCATTGACTCGATTGGTCCCGTCCTTTGTTGCAAACAGAGGTTGGATCGTCCTTCCCGTTCTAGCGAGTATCAAGGCCCCTGGAGCATACACAGGGGCATTTGATGCAACAACTCTTCTCCTGTCGCAACCCATCTTTCCATGGTTGCCTATTGGGATATTCCTGGTCGTGGGGGCGGTCCTTGGACGGTTCATGTGCGGCTGGATATGTCCGGTTGGATTCATTCAGGACGTTGTGACCGGTATCAGGGGAAGGGTCACGCAGGTTCAGAGGAGAACCCAGAACTATTGGGTCCGACTAAAATACGTCCTCGTTTTCTTGGCCTTCATCCTTAGCGGTTCACTGTCACTCGCGTTGTACTACGGGTCAGGAAACGAGTACAGGACCGGTCTGGGCGATTTTGCACCTGGACTCTTTGTAGCTATCACGCCTGAGGGAACACTCTTCGGCACATTACCAGCCATGATTGCCGGGTTAGCAAAGGCGACGAATCCTCAATCCTATCTCTCAAGTGTATCTGTCCTGACATGGGTGAACATTATCATCCTAGCTGGGTTCTTTTTCGCAGCTTGGCAGGTCCCGCGCTTCTGGTGTAGATATGTCTGCCCAGTCGGAGCAATAATGGCGGTGTTTCAAAAGAATAGCTTGCTGGGCATGCACAGGGACCCGGTAAAATGCGCCGATTGTAAGGAATGCCAGGATGCATGTCCGATGCAAGTCCCGATTCTCGATCTGGACTGGAAAAAGTTTAACGATTCTGAATGTATCCTTTGCATGGCCTGTGTAGACGCCTGCCCAAGCGGGGCTCTCTCGCTGAAGTTCCCCTAGTCTCGACGCGCAAACCGTTCCTGCGACGGCAAGATCACAGTAACGAAATATCCTAGTCCTTCTGCGTCATTGTCCCTAGCCGATTAGGATTGCGATTCACGCCAACCGATGGACCAGCACTCATCTTTCTCGGCATGTTTGTCCTCTCAATATCATTGACCGCCGCATTCGTCGGCCTAGATACACTCGCACGCATTGTGGCGATAGTAGGCCTAGTCCTTAGCGGGTTTGGCCTGTGGCCCGAACTATCGTATCATAGCAGTCAAACGCAAGGTCAACTGACGAGGTAGTCTTTCCTCACTCCTGAGTTCGAGATTCTTGGCGGCCGACTTCTTATTCTGATTCCGAGTCGCCATTGAGATATCTTCGAATTAGCATCTCGAAGAAGATGCTGACAGCACCTTGCTTGCTCTGATAGACTCTTTGAATCTCTTTTCTCACCTCCAGTTCCAAATCGTTGCTAAGCGAGACAACCATTCTTCCC
>VBBA01000228.1 GCA_005888675.1 Candidatus Bathyarchaeota archaeon
CAATAAAGAAGCAGGAGTCGTCACAAGCTCCGCCTATTCACCCGCACTGACTAGTGTAGTTGGATTGGGCTATGTCCAGAAAGACTTTGCAACGGAAGGAACGCAGGTCGAGATCGTGACTGCCAACGAGGAACGTTTTCCCGCTACAGTGACCAAGCTCGTCTGACTAGTTGGGTTTCTTGTAGCACGCTTCGTGAAAAACTTCCATCTGTGTTGCAGAGGCACGGCGAAAGACAACCTTCTGAGTATCAAATGAGATTGTTTGACGACATCCTTGACAGAATCCACCGGCAACGCTAGTGCTATTACCCAGACTGGTCCGCATATTGGTTGACTCACGCTCAAGCTTCTCGAGTTTTGCCTTGATATAGTTCTTGAAGCCACTGACTTCTTGACTGTTCGGGTTGACCTGCAAGAGTTCATCGATCGCCCCGTCCGAATCCTCCAAGACTTTGATTATCTCGCTAAACTGAACCAGCATCTGGTTCGCTGCGGATCCATCTATCACTAGGGATCCGTCAGGCAGCCTCTCTATAGCTCTTGGCAGGGCGATCAACTGATTACTCATCGAGTCAGCAACCTTGTAGCCGAAGTAGGCCTTCAAGAACAATAGTCCCTCTGAGGCAGGATGTGCGTTAAGCCCATTCGTCACGATGTCTAGAGCCGCGGGAAAGTTGGACTTATCGGCTTCACCCATTGCTGGCTCGACGAAGTGTTTGTACTCTTCCGGGGTGCATTTGAGGGGGACGTTGAAACTAGTCTCGGCTTGTCCCATTGGACTGTCTATTCTTACTTCGACTGGTTGACCGAAAATTAGGCTTCCGTGCCTTCAGTGGCTAGCTCGAAGTACTATGAGCCCGCGTGGAGTCTCCATGGCAGCATCGGTCGGAGACTAACGGACAATCAATCATCCTTGCTCTGCCCGCGTAATTTCTCTTCGATACTCTTCAATTCTCCACCTTCTGCAATGCGTATCTTAGTGTTCATATTGAATTGGAGCCCGGAACGTTGTAGGAAAGCGTAGAGTTCCTCGCCCGTGATGGGACCTTTCAGCCGTCCCTCCTGGATCACCTTGGCAAGGTTCTCTTCCAAGATCGCTATCTCTGATGGATAATTACGCCGAGCGGTTTCCAAAACCTCGGTTCCTCTTCCAACCAAGGACCTTCGGACAATCTCCTTTGGGGTCGGTTTCGTGCGGAGAGGCTGTGAGGCCGCCGGTTTGTCCTTGCCCTCGAGCATTTTCCGCCGAAATTCCCTGGCCCTTCTCTGCCTCAAGAGTTCAAGCTCGGTAGACATCCCACGAGACTCCCGTTATCTAATCACGATTAATCCAGTTGGCGTCTACATAAGGTATCCTCGAGCCGGTCACCCGCTTTGCGGCAGCCATCGCGATGGTGCGACCCCATATGCGACTTGGGATTCGTAATTCAGTCGTGGAGTAGTATTGGTGCGGCCGCCGGGATTTGAATTCCCGGATTACTCCATAGAGGAGCAATCTCCCGGGTCATCAGCGTTCCGCAAGCCTTGCCTCTACTAATGGCAGGCTGAGATCATAGACCAGGCTAGACCACGGCCGCACTCAATGGTGGCAAAAGACCGAGGACGATTTAAAGACTGCAGAATGAAAAGAGGATATCGAGCGAGACGACTAACGCTTACAGGCTTTGGCGAATGCGTTCTATGACTTAAATAGGGAACCGTCCGAAACCCATCCCAAGGTGCCAATAGACTGAGCATTGTACTCGAAAATCTTCGTCGCGATGCTCGGATGCGAATCGAAACGGACTCGCAGATGTCCGTAGGATGGCTCATCGTACCTTTCCTTCCGATAATCTTCATAGTACTCTTCATAGTGAGCATAATAATCGGAGCGCTCGCCTCGGTCCCGACCTTCAATTCAACGACGGGAACTCCCACGACTGCAACTGCACCTTTCCTTGTCGCTTTCGGCGTATTCTTCTTGCTGCTGTTTATCGGCATCATTGTGGCCGCGATACTCTCTGCCGTAATGCTTTACAAACTCGCTAAGCGTCGTAACACTCACTTCCAGAGACAGCTTCTGCTCTATGAAGACCTGTTGAACATGGCGAAAGAGGTCTCATCGAAGAAGGGAGTAGACGTCTCGATGCACTTGAACAACATGGACAGAACCCTACGGGAAGCTAGGATTGAAGAAACCGAGAAGAGCGCGGCGTTGTGGACCATATTATCATTGATTACAGGGATAGCGACCCTGTACGTCTTCTACTATCTGATGAAGGACTTTTTCAAGCATGAAAGACGGGAAGACCAGTTCTTCGAGGACTTGAACAGAACCCTGGCGGCGGCAGGGGTTCCAGTCAATCTCCCACGGAGAACTCTTCCTGTACCAGACCGAAGCTTCATCCTTTACTTCATACTCTCCCTCATCACTGTACAAATCTTCTCAATCTACTGGATCTATGTGCTTCTCACAGACCCGAACAACCACTTCCGACAGCAATGGATGATCGAAGACACCATCATAGCTCAAATCTCACCAGTACTCGGCGGTCCCTCGATGCCACCACCCTCGTCGCCTCCGCCGCCCTCGACCTCTGGTTTCACGCTTCCGCCATCGTCACCTTAAGCCCAAAATAGATAACTCCAATTGCTGTAATGAATTCCGACGCATTCGATCATCAGGAAGACCAGATCGTCCGTTACTTTGAACTGCGGACCGTAACTGACTATCCGATCGCTCCTTCCTCAGTTCTTGCCACTTTTGGGAGTTGGGTTCTTTGGGGGTTATACTTGACAGAACTGATCTTCAAGCCAATCTCGAACGCTTTCAATGCGTCTCAATCCTTCTCCCTAGCAATCATCAGCTTACCTGCTTTCATTGCCACAGTCCCTGTGGGTTATGTCGTTTATTCAATCGTCAACAGAAGAAATATGCATCTTGGACGATCAGAGGCCTTGCTGTGGACTTCGATCGGACTACTAAAGAATAATACAAGCCCTACCGACACCTCAAGGTTGTTCGCTGTCAACACCGCCGAAAGAGAGCTCGAGACGGCCGCGGTCGAAGAAAAGGAGCGCAGCGCTTACCTTTGGAGTCTACTCTCGCTTGTTCCGTTCATCGGAGGACTTTTCCTGGCCTATGCTCTGTTTCGGGTCAATAATGATTTTCAAAAGCATGAGAGGAGCGAATTCGTCACAATCGAAGACTTGCAACGCGGGCTAGGACTCCCGGTTGGTAGTGTACCGGTTCAGGCGAGGCGCGGGTACCCCTCGCGGAACACTGTCGCCTATTTTGTTGCGGCCATATTGGGTCCTCTATTCTCATCCCTAACCGTCCTCCGCTTTCCAGCAGTCGTTGCTTCGTTCCCTGTGACGTACCTTCTCTACCTGACCATTGGGTGGGCATGGATCTATTGGCTGTATGTTTCCGCACACGATCCAGAAGCGCACTTTGTCGTTCAATCACATCTAGAAAGCGAACTTCAGCCAATGTTGACAGGACTGCAAAGAGCTGGTCGACCGACCTCAATTGTCGGTGCCATGTAAGA
>VBBA01000229.1 GCA_005888675.1 Candidatus Bathyarchaeota archaeon
AGTGGCTACGATCTCAACTCTATGCTGACGCTAGGCTTGGAATTGGCTCATTCCTAACCTCGCTGGGGTTGCTAATTGTTGGAAGCTTTGCCGGAGTTGGGATCGGGCATTTGGCAGTGCTGGCTGTGTTCGTACTTGCCGCTGTTGTCGCACTTTTGTTTCTGTTGACGTATCGAAGAGAACCAGAGACAACTAGTCGGAGCAAATAGTTTCGGCGTATTAAACATCTTAAGATAGACTCGCTCTAGATTATTTTTTGATGGAGTGAACCGCCAAGCAAAATGTCAAATTACATCATGGGCAGAAGGCTTGAGTATCGAATACGCGATATTTTCAGACGTGAAGGATACCTTGTCATACGCGCAGCATCATCGAAACCAATAGATCTTGTGTGCATCAAGAACGGCAAGACAGTTCTTGTCGAATGCAAGGCAGGTCGATCATGGCTTGGCAAGGTTCGCAGGGCTGAGCTCATCGGATTATCCGAGCAAGCTGGTGCACCAATTCTTCTGGCGAGGAGGAAGAGAAGGAAGGTTGAGTTTACCATACTTCCGGATGGGAAGAGATTCGAGGTGAAGGATCTGTTCTCGTCTATTCCTTGAACGTCTCTTTCAATGATCGTAGTTTTTCAAGGGTAGAAAGCCATCCGAACAGGAGATTGCTATAAGCTGCCAGTTTGTCGGGCTGCTTTTCACTCTTCAATATGTCGTTCGCCTCATTGATCTTCATGACAATGGTCTGTTCGACGCGGTCGAGTAGATGGCTAGGCGATAGTGTGACGTCGCCTTGGACTGTTGTGGCTTTGGTATAGACGACTGGCCTGTTGCATTTGGCACAGAAAGTCTCTCCCTTGACCTTGAAGAGTGGCGTTCCACATTCGGGGCAAATGTCTGAGAGCATGGTTGCTCCTGACTTTAGCAGGTCTGCCATCCTCCGAACGTCTTCTCCCAAGTCTCCTCTCACACTATCCTTCTGGTTTTGAAGCGACAGCTTGTTCCCATCCAATAAGAGGGAGAGGGTTCCTATAAAGACTGGAACGTACGATGACTACACCGAAAGCATTAGGAAAGTCTCTTTCACGTCTTGAAAGTTCACAATCTACCCCCCCTTTTTTCCAACTTAACTTTCTACTGCGCCTCATTTTGGAGGAGAACTGCCTCAAATCGCTCAAAATGCGAGAATAGCATTTTGCAGAAAAGGGTTTATTCATTTAAACCTAGCGGAAATTCACGAGGACAACATCGGGGGCCAGAAAAAGTAAGCTCCGATTGGCAATCAGGGCGTAAAATGAGCGATTTTTCCTGATCTCCCGGAATGGGCTTAAAGAAAGTTAAAGGGAGGCTGAATCTCCTTATCGACACATGGTCGCAATCTCGAGGCGTCAGGTATGGTTGGAGCGAGACTCCCCGTGGTGCTGGAGATAGGCTTTTTCTCGCGGAGTAGTGTAGTTTCAGGGCAGGGGACAAGAGATGGTTGATTCGCTGAAGGGGAAGAGAGCGGCCATCATAGCTGCCGACGATTTCGAAGACTTGGAACTTTTCCATCCGATGTATCGCCTGCAAGAGGAGGGCGTTAAGACTGTCGTGGTTGGGCTGAATAGGACACCTGTAAAAGGGAAGAAGGGGTACACGATCGAGCCGGCCCTCTCGATAGACGAGGCTGACGCAGCAGATTTCGACTTGCTCGTCGTTCCAGGCGGAAAGAGCCCCGAGAAGCTGCGGTTGAGTGAGAAGGTTCTGGACTTTGTTCGAGAGTTCGACAAGCAGGGAAAGCCTATTGCAGCTATTTGCCATGCGGGGCAGGTCTTGGCATCTGCTGGAATAGTCAAAGGACGGACGCTGACCTGTGTCCCGGGAATAAGGGACGACATGATCAATGCTGGCGCGCATTATGTGGATCGGCCTGTTGTTCGCGATAGGAATCTAGTGACTTCACGCGTACCCCCTGATCTGCCAGACTTTGCACGACACATGATCGAGATGTTGAAGGAGCCGAGGCTCGTGCAGACGGCACATCAACGATAGCGATTATTTCGCAACTGTGAAGGTTTCCAAGTTCTCCGCTTGAAATACGAAACCAACCTACTCACAAAGTGCTGGTGAACGTTTGGAGTTCGGAGTTCGCCTCAAGAATTACGGCCCTTGGACCGCAACCAAGGAGGCTGCGATTGCGGCAGAGAAGAACGGTTTCGCATCGATTTGGTTGAACGATCATCTTCTCCCTCCAGCAGGACCACCAGATGTTCCCTTTAGGGAGGCGTGGACCTCACTCTCAGCACTAGGAACAATAACTCGGACGATCCAGCTTGGCACGCTAGTGGCATGCAACTCGTTTCGCAACCCGGCTCTGCTGGCCAAGATGGCGTCCACACTGGATAGTATTACTGAAGGTAGGGTCGTGCTAGGAATTGGGGCGGGATGGCACAAACCCGAATACGAAGCGTATGGGTATCCGTACCCAACAATTGGGGAGCGAATGGCGAGGCTTGAAGAGAGTGTTCGAATGATCAAGATTATGTTCCGGGACGGAAAGGCCGCTTTCCACGGAAAATACTACACCGTGAAAGATGCGCCGTCTATTCCTGTTCCAAACCATAAAGTGCCTGTATGGATCGGAGGGGGAGGCCCACGTCTGGTTCGGATGGCGGCCAGATTGGCGGACGGTTGGAACTGCTATCGAATGAGGCTTGACGAGTTCAAGACACGCCAAGCAAGTTTCGAGCAGGAACTCAAGCGGGTGGGACGGGACAGCAAGGACGTAACTATCTCATTAGTTACCGATGGGATGGTGTCCTCTTCTAAATCAGATGTTGAGAGGCTTATTGAAGCGGCGGCCTTCGAGCGTGGGCAAGCCAGAGACCGATATAGAGTGGATGGTTCTGTGATAATTGGGAATGGGGCAGAAGCCGCGAAGAGAATTAGAGATTACAGGGACGCCGGTGTAAGTCATTTGATCCTTAACTTCCCATCCACGGGACTAATCGACCAACTAGAATACTTCGGAGCGGAAGTTATCCCCGATTCAAGTAGTATCTAGTATCTAGCCT
>VBBA01000230.1 GCA_005888675.1 Candidatus Bathyarchaeota archaeon
TTACGCTTAGAGTCGCCGACGCGTTGCAACGTGATGTTGGCCGTGGAATAGCCCGTGTAGATCCGAAAGTCATGGAAGAACTCGGGCTAACGTCCGGGGATGCTCTGCAGATTGTTGGGACGCGAAAGACCAGCGCTCTTGCCTGGCCCGCCTACCAGCAGGACTACGGGAAGAGGATTATTCGAATGGACGGTTACATGAGACGTAACGCTGGAGTCTCAATAGACGATAAGGTTACTATTCGAAAGATCGAGGCCAAGACCGCCCAGAAACTAACCCTAGCACCTACCGAGCCGCTCCGAATAGTCGGAGGAGAAGAGTACCTCGCCCAAATCTTGGAGGGGCGCGTGATGGCCCGGGGCGATTTCATCCCGATAAACGTCATGGGTCGGAAGATCGACCTCGTTGTAACAAGTACGACCCCGGTTGGAGATGCGGTGATCGTTAGTGATCAAACAGAGGTCGTCATCGGTGAACAGGTGAAGGAACAGCCG
>VBBA01000231.1 GCA_005888675.1 Candidatus Bathyarchaeota archaeon
CTCATCAGGGAACGATCATTAGCGAGAGACTGCGGTCTAGGCTTGCTTGGTTCTAGCTTCCTAGGTTCTTGAGGAAGAACTCGGTTATCCCCGAATAGCAGACAACTCGATTCTTGAACCGCAACACATCATGTCCCTCATCCTCGAAGACTAGATAGTCTACGTTCAATCCTCGTCGTCTCAGGTCTTCGGCAACCTCCTTCGATTCCGGCTCTGGAACTCTCGGATCATGTCTTCCCTGAATTATCATGAGTGGAGCTTTCAACTGGTCGAAGTAGGTCTTCGGTGATCTTTCTAGCAGGAATTCCTTCTCGGTTTCGGGGTCACCAATTGCGAGTTTGATGTAGGGCATCCATGACGGAGGTACCCTAGATGCCCAAGTGGGCAAGTCGTAGGGACCAAACATGTCGACAGCTGCCTTCCAGAGTTCTGGGTGTCGTGCTGCGAGCGTCAGCGTCATGTAGCCACCGTAGGACCGGCCTACTACCGCTCGGCGAGTTGAATCGACCCTATTGTCTTTCTCGAGATTCTTTAGACCCTCAACATGGTCCTTGACATCGTTGCCTCCCCAATCTCGATCGACCATTTTCATGTACTTGAGACCATAACCGGTGCTGCCTCGGACGTTAGGAACGAACACTGCAAACCCGTTCAAGGTCAGGAACTGGATGAGTGGCATGGAGAACCATGTGAAGTCCGGCCTCTCCTGTCCTTGGGGCCCGCCATGAACGTACTCGACTAGGGGTCGAGGACCGTTGTAACCAAGCTCTTTGGACGGAAGGTAGAGTCTGGCAGAGATTCTCAATCCGTCGAAAGATGTGTAACTCGCATCTTCTCCCTCAGAGAGGTATTGTTCAGGGATGCCCAGGACTCGTTCGTTAGAGAGACGCCTTGGCTCTTGCTTACCATAGGGATACATGTATAATTGCGAGGGCACGTTGGCTTTAGCGAAAGAAAGCACATACTCGACCAGAGGTCTTGGCAACACGCTAGTCTGCCAATCGATCCCCAGAACAATTCCATTTGCCAACGGTGCCTGACCCGCGAGTACTCTGGTAACCTCTAGCCACGGACTGCTTGGATCTTCGTGATATTGAGTCTCATAGACCCAAGACGTTCCATCAATATTGTAATCCAGGAGGAAGAGGTCCCATTTGACGTGCTTGATATCGCCTAGTTCAGCTAATCCAGTGTGCCGAAGACCTTTCACAGCCACTTCGATCGGCTGTGATGGCGAGTCAAGTCTGAGGAGACTTGGAGTGCCATAGTCTGCAAAAATGCTTGACCGGAATAAGATGCTCTTGCCGTCAGGTGTGAAGTTGCAGGCGCCGATTCCTGAGGGCGCTACCTGCTTTCCGCCCCTCTGTTCCAAGGGAATGCCGTACAATAATTCTCTCTCTGCCATTCCCTTTTTCCAAATGTAGAGGACCGTGTCGCCCGCAGTATAACCGTCCGCCAGGATCACGGTAGAATTGTCAGGTGATGCCCCAGCGAAGAAATTACCATAGAGACTCTTGCCGAGAGAAGTGATTTCGCCAGTGTTGAGATCATGTCTCAAACATTCCTTTTCGGGTATTTTCCTGTCATCATGATAATAATAGGCGATGTTCTGTTCCGTATCGCATTTTACGCATGCAACCTCTTCATCCTTGAAACGATCCCCAAGGATCGGATCAGGGATGCCGCCGTCTAAAGGGACGAAGCAGGGTTGATAGTTCTCGTTGCCGAGCTTGTCCATCATAACCAATACCTTGCCCATGCCTGGCAATACGACAAAGTTCTCGCCGTTGATCAAATGGGGATTGACTAGTGCCTGGCCGGGTGGAAGGAGCGGGTTGGGTATACTCCCAGACTTTTCGATGGAGTAGAGGCTCAAAGAGCCATTTAGATCGCTTAGGAAGTAGACTTTGTCTCCCGCTACCTTGGGCGCCATCATCAGACGGGCGGATAGAAGGGACTCTATCGGAAACTTCTCAACGACAATGGGCTTAGAGACTGTTTGGGTAAGGGTCATAATAACTGGACTCAAGAGCGCGGGGGGCGGCTACTGCTGTATCAATCTTTCTCGACTTCCGTAAAGGGGGACTAGATTGGTTGTGATGATACTTTTTCTGCGACTTTGTTCAAACAGACGCGGAGTGTGTTATGACAGCTTTTCAACCACTCAAGTACCTCGGAGTGGCCGCTCTCGCCAAAGTCCCTGATTTCGCCCTTCTCGCCTGCATACGATGTCACCGTGGCCACCTTACCCTTGGCCCATGGGAACCGGCTGGCAATCGCCTCGACATGCCTATTCTCCATGACGAGAATTAGATCAGCCTGATTTACAATATCGGTATTTATTGCTCGAGACTGGAAGCCCTTCAAACTCTTGTAGGCGTCCCCTATCACGATGCTCAAACGGCGATCAGCAGTGGTCCAGGGCATTGCCGAAAGCCCTGCAGAGGATACCGAGACGCCCGCCAGACCCTTCTGAGAAACCAATTCTGTCATCAAAGCCTGAGCCATCGGGCTTCGGCAGATGTTACCATCGCATACAAACAAAATGTTCCGTCCACGGTCGTCCAATCCCATCACGTCCACATCCTCTCGCCCCATACTAATTCGTACGATCGGTTATTACTGTTCCTCTAGTACGAGTCGGTTGAGTGGGTGACACCTCTCTTGAACCTCTTCTTCCGAGAACGTTTAAAATAGCCACATTTAGCTTCGAACATCGAACCAGGAAGCATAGCATGGAACATTACGGTGGATCATAGCGTTGAGCAGTAAGGACTTGAAAAAGGTCCCCGAGATTCGGGTATTCAACAAGTGGCCAACAGCAGGAATTGAGGCGATGGACCTTGGCCTGAAACGGTACATTGCCCTCCGTCCCTCTCTTGTTCCACACACGAACGGTCGGCACGAGCATCAACGATTCCGCAAGTCCACGATCAATCTTGCTGAACGACTTATCGACGATATGATGCGTCCGGGCCGCTCCGGTGGTGACAAGGCCAAAGCGATCGGGATCGTTAAGAACGCGCTAGACCTCGTGGCTATCCGCACAGGGAAGAATCCTCTTGAGGTCCTCGTTAAGGCGGTGGAAAACGCTGCACCTTGCGAG
>VBBA01000237.1 GCA_005888675.1 Candidatus Bathyarchaeota archaeon
CAACAAACCGGCGAGTGTGGATAAATCGAGGCCGGGGCCGAGCAACAACGAGCGAGCCCCGTTACTTGCAAAGCTGACCGGCGAGAACGGTGCGATACTTGCGACGTAGCTTGGCATGAATGAGATTGGGTATAGGGCTGTGCTCGCCCGTACGATGGCCAGTTCCATTAGTGCGAGAAATACGTCGAACCTGTTCGCGCTTCGAACGCTGACGGCTACCGTGATTGATAACCCTGTGACTCCGAAAGCCAAGAGGAACAGGTAGGCCATAGCGGCCGCCAGCGATGCGGGTTGAGCGAAACCCTCTATGATCGCTACTACTGCGAACATTGGCGTGACGTAGATCAGGGCTCGGATTGCTCCGCCAAGTGCTCGGCCGATGATGAACTGTCTTCTAGAGACCGGTAAAGTTAGCAGGTAGTCTAGTACGCCCTCCTCTGCCTCCTCGAAAATATCATAACCAATAATGAATGAGATTGAAGCGACCATTGAGATGATACTGCCAACCGCATAGTATTGGAAGAAGCCTGAGACGCTTACGAGACGGCTTATCAGCGTAGCGAATACGAACAGTTGGATGATGAAGGCGAGACCTCGTGAAATAATAATCCAAGGCGTCCGGAATAGTACCTCGATGTCCCTGCGTGCCATCTGGAAAACTAGGTTTCCAGAAGGGAGAGGGCTCTGAATCCTAGGCCCTGTTTCGACCATCCTACTCGAACTGCTGTCCAGTGTATGTGAGGAAGACGTCTTCCAGCGCGACCTCCTTGAGGTGGATGCTCTCGACTTTGTACCCCTGACTTGTCAAGGCCTCGACAATCTTCGGGAGCATTAATCGTCCGAAGTTGAGATAGACAAGTATCTTGTTGTCAACTTGATTCACATGGTGGACTTCCTTGAACTGTGTCAGGACCTCGTCCTCCAATCTGGGTCCACCCTTGCCTATTGTTACCTCCAAGACTTCTCCCCCTTTCAAAGTATCTTTCAACTGTCCCAGGGTTCCGACCGTGACGAGTTTTCCAAGGTTCATTATTGCGACGCGTTCGGATAATCGTTCAGCCTCATCCATCATGTTCGTCGCAACTATGACTGTCGAGCCTTCCTCTCTGAGTTTGCGTATCATATCCCAGACCAACAGACGACTCGGAACATCTAGGAATGCAGTGGGCTCATCGAATACGGCAACTTTTGGTCTCTGAGCAAGAATCTTCGCGTCCTCAATTTTCTTCTTCATTCCACCACTCATCAACCATGTCCTCTTGCCTCTCGCCTCCCACAAGCCCAACGCTTTGAGAATGTTTTCGACTCTCTGCTTCCTCTCATCTTTGTCAAGGCTTGTCGTCATTTTGAGATGCCAGTCCAAGACGTCATATCCGTTGAGTATGCCATCGAATCGAGGGTCTTGGAAAGCGATGCCTATGATACTCCTGACGCTATTCGGCTTCTCTAGAACGTCGTATCCTTGGACAGTTATCTTGCCGCTGGTTGGTCGGTAGACTGTTCCCATCATCAGCATTAACGTAGTTTTTCCTGCACCGTTGGGTCCGAGAAGACCAATTATCTCGCCGTCACCAACCTCTAGCGAGAAATTCTTCACTGCTTCGAGTGTCCCGAATCGTTTTCCTACATTGTCAAAAGTGATCATGGAATCACAAATCTCAAGGATATGCTTGGGACTGCACATTCTCCTTGCTGTTATGGGGCAAAAAGATGTTCTCCGAGGATAGTTGGATAAAAACCGTCTTGCGAAGAGTTGTCTCAGGTTCTCAGAAGTTATCTGGATGTATCTTCTAGAAAGTCCAGCCGTACATTCGCATTATTATCGGCGTAATGTCTGCCTCAATCAAGCCAGCTATGAGGAATAGAACTGCTAATCCGACGACAACGTAGACTGCTTGTCGGAGGCTTTGGGACAATGTCTCAGTGCTTTCTGGACTAGGAGACAATTTGGCCCTCCATGCGGCCGTGCCGAGTTTGATTCCTACTGAGCCAGCTATGACGAGTGAGGGGATCTCTATGATGCCATGTGGAAGTATGGCAGCCAAGAACATCGTGTTAGATGGCGTCAGGGGTTGAACGATTCCGAGGATGAACCCGTTGAATAATATGTCCGCAAAGCTCGGGATTCCGAATCCAATCCCAGCGAGGGCTGTTCCCACTGAGACGAGCCAATTGTGGAGGAAGAGATCGATTCCTAGAAAAGGTGGAAGTACGTTTGGAAAGATGACGTTTGGATTTCCTTTTCGCGGATCGTAACCCGGCTGTAGTTGTATAGCGGTGCCTAGACCGCTGTTGGTGATGTAGTTCCCATCAATTATTCCGATAGCCAGTGCAAGAATTGCGGCTACATGGAACGGGAAGTTGCTTGGGCTCACCAGGAATCTTCCGATCTCGAAGAGCCCGTTCTTCACTTTCCTCCATGCCGCCCTTGGAAGCCTTCGATACATGTCTCCAATGATTGGATTTGAGGGTCTGAACTCCATCTCCGCGACGTCTGGTCTGGCATAATGGTAGATCATTGTCTTTGTGGAGTGCAAAATTGGTAGCAGGAGAAGGGTCACAACTGCTGTCGTGAGTGATGTGAGAGGGAGACCCAATGGCGCTCCCAGGATTACAATGAATGCTAGGAGCAGTTGGAAGGCTCCCCTAACCAACGCATAGGTCATCGTCGTTCCAAGATTATGGCTTGCGACCCTGAAACTATGTTTGACAGCAGCAAAGCCGGAAATTTGGTCGACAACCACGGCAGGATATGCATACAATGTAAACAGGCTGAGAAGTAGTGATGCACCAATGGCGAATTCGTAAACGACAAGGAACGACAGAGCTGCGGCGATCAGATTACCCGTTCCGACGTAGACGAGTAGGGTGACAATTCCCACCAGGATGAGGGGTGACCACGTGAAAAGAACAGTGAGAAAGATGGTCCAGGCCATAGCTTTCCATCGCCGGGAACCGTTCGCCAATAGCGAGTTGAAAGAGACGGAGTCTTTGTGCCAAGCATCAACGTATGCACCGTATTCGGCAGAATATACGAATCCTCCACCCAGAATGCCGACCAACGCAATCCCAACGAGGCTAATAGTTGCAAGAACTATCAGCATGGGAAAGATGGCGGGATCTGTTATCGCACCGAAAATATTTCCGGTGAATATCCGGGTCGCGAATAATTTGAGGAGGCCCTGCCCTGCCAGCAAGTTGAGA
>VBBA01000239.1 GCA_005888675.1 Candidatus Bathyarchaeota archaeon
CTGTTCTTATCTCAAGTTTCAGAGACAAGTGGATCCGTCAAAATATCTCATAGGAATGATGAACGTCCCCCCGGATATTCCTGGCTGGGGAAGCTTGCCTTCGCAACTTGTCAAAGTCTCCGGTCGGGCTCCAAGGGTCTTGTCCGATCAAATCAAAAGGGGAGAAAGGCCAGCACTATCTAGGATATTGTCCCAGGCTTGCTTGACGGCCGGAGGTTTTGGGGATGGACACGCCGTCGCGGCGTCCGGGGTATTCCCCGTTGGAAAAGAAGAGTTGTTTCTTAGTGAGATGGACCGAATGGCAAGCTCGAAATGACTCTGCTTCGGCCGATGAAAACTCAGCCATATCCCTGCCGGATATTAGGTCAACTCAAAAAGGCCCAGTCAGAATATTCGAGGAGTTGATTGCATGACCGTTTATCCCGCTTCTGCATACAAGGCGGCACCGCCTCACGAGGATGATAGTCTTCTCGTCGAGATGGTCAAACAGCTATCGGCCGAGCTTGGAGTGCCGAGTATGGCACCAAACTCACTGGTTTGGGCTGCTTTGGTTCCCAAGGACATGCTTGATGGATCCACAAGACAGGCGGGGAGATTCACCAGGATCGCCCCAGGTGATCAGGTGCGGTTCGTCTCGCAGGCCATGTTCCTTCCGGCCGATCTACGTGGCGAACTACGTCTGGAAGAATGGAGACCTCTCATCGCATCTTCTTTGATCTTCAGGAGGATACGATGGAAGCTGTTCTTGACAAAAGTCGCATTAGACTGGTTGCCTTTGAGTCTGACATTGGTGAGCCTCATCCTGCCTCTCTATTTCTTCGCAAACAGGTCCTACTGGCTGGCAGCATTTGCTCTCAGCGTTCCGGCGGGCATATTCGTTGTAGGCCAGGCAGGCTACAACATGGCTCACAAAAGACTCATGCTCTCGGCAGATAGACAAGCCGTCAAACTCGTCGGAAAGCAACCCTTCTTAGATGTTCTCAAAAAGATTGATGGGCTTATGGTTGAGGATATTGAGTGGATAAAAGGTCGAGGAAGGATGAGGCGAGCACTGACGATCGACAGACCAGGGATTGATGAGAGAATAAGGAACTTGGATTCTGTTTAGCCTATTCCTTGGGATTTGACCGAGCGGACGAATTGTCTCTGGGAGATACCTATCTAGAGTCAACAATCCGCTAGGTTCTATTTTTCGCCAACAACCGTCTGCGCCTGTTCATGCATGAAACCCAGCAGATAGTAGG
>VBBA01000238.1 GCA_005888675.1 Candidatus Bathyarchaeota archaeon
TGGGAGTTGATATGACTGAGGTGGATGTTCATAATCTATCAGACTATCAACGACAGTTTTTGACTGCTGCCAGTCACATCGTTCGAGATGGTGGAGTAATCGTGTACAGTGTCTGTACCATAACATGGGAAGAGTGTGAAGGGATCCTGGATCATGCGATAGATCGGTTGGGCCTTGTACTAGACGAGGCTTGCCCGAAGGTTGGAGCGAGTGGACTGGACGAGAGGAGTATGACTCAACGATTCGATCCTGATATTGACGGGACAGGCTATTTCATAGCGAGGTTTCTGAAACCCTAACCTCAAATCAGACAGCCTGCATGAGAAGCGGGATGATTTCAACAAGGCTTTCAGGTTCTTGGTGGAAACGAGGGTGAACTGATACTGAGTGGTGCGATGAATTCGCTCGATCGTTTCCTTTCACGTATGGAGAGGGCTCGAGATGATCTTCGACGGTCAGAGCTAAGAGAGGCTGTTGTTCTGCATCATGACGAGGCCGATGGTCTCACCTCGGCTGCGCTTGCTAAGATGGCGTTCGAACATCTCAGCATGACCACTCGGCTCATTTGCCTTGACAAGTTGTATCCAGAAGTCATTCGGGACGTTGAGAAGGGTCCGAGACAAGTGATCGTTTGCGTCGACCTAGGCTCGGCGCACATCGGACGATTAACTCAGTACAACAATCCACAGAATATGATTGTCATTTTGGATCATCATGATACTGTTGAGTCTAATGATCCAATGGTCTACAACTTGAATCCGGAGCTGGATGGCTTTTCAGGCGAATCCGACGCATCCGCAGCAACGATTGCCTACTTCTTCGCTAAGTTTATCGATCCGCGACTGTCCAAATTTGCCCATCTCGCTACGGTCGGTGCATACGAGATTCCAGGGGAGTTGAGAGGATTGAACATGATTGCAGTTCGAGACGCTTTGGAGCAGGGGCTCGTGAAGGTCTCCCGGGACGATTACAAGATTGAGGTCGAGGGAATGCGCTACTCT
>VBBA01000240.1 GCA_005888675.1 Candidatus Bathyarchaeota archaeon
ACCAGATGGGCGCAGTAGACTTCTCCGGAGGATACGTAATCCATCTCTCCGCAGGCATCACCGCCCTCGCTGCCGCAATAGCCGTTGGGCCAAGACTATCATCCGATAGACGATCGAAACCTAACAATGTTACACTCGTATTCATCGGTGCCGGTATACTCTGGCTCGGTTGGAACGGATTCAATGGAGGAGACCCCTACGGTGCGACGATAGACGCGGCAATCGCGGTGCTCAACACAGAACTCGCCGCTGCGGCCAGCGTGATTGCTTGGATCCTTATGGATATGAAATTCAAACATAAACCCACCCTCATCGGAGCCACAACAGCCGCCGTAACAGGATTAGTAGCAATTACACCGGCAGCCGGGTACGTCAATGGATGGGGAGCATTCATAATTGGAATCGCAGCAGGAACTATCCCGTGGATTGCGACCAATAAGCTCGCTCCCAAACTGAAATTGGACGATGCACTTGGTGTCTTTCCGGCTCACGGTGTTGCCGGCTTGACAGGAGGACTTCTGACGGGAATCCTCGCAGATCCGGCCGTCACTGTCTTTGTGGCCCCTGGTCTTAAGGGAGCCCTCTATGGCAACCTGAGCGAGCTCGGTGTGCAAGCCTTTGCTGCTGGTGTTGTAATCGTCTATGTTTTCGCAGTGACCTTCATTCTTCTGAAGCTGATAGGTCTGTTAACACCACTGCGTGAGAAGGATTCGACTCTGAAGGTTGGCGATATGGCTATTCACGGAGAAATAGGGATTGATATGCAAGACTGAGCCTTGCGGTTAAAGAAGAATTGTGTTCTTAGATGTCAGCCTACGATTTCTTTCCGCCCCAGCGGCTGACGACAACTATCAATGTAACCATTACAATCGTCAACGCAATGGCAATGACCACGAAGTAAAGCCATCCATATAGCGTCGGTGTAACATCTAGGTTGACACCGAAAGTCTTCAATCCTCCCAATACAACGTTCGACCAGACGAGCGCAATTACGAGCCCGAAAGCAGTCGCGAGAGACGCCGCGATTGTACGACGGACTTCTGCTCTGGATAGCTGTTTTTGTTCAGCCAAACGTGTAACCTGAACGATCCCGTTTTGATATGCGGATATAAGATGTATGGCATATTAATCGATATTGAAATGTGGGTATCGTATTAGATATACATAAATACTCAGTATCCAACACTGGGCGAGTCATGGTCAGTAAATCCCAGAAGGAGCATGAGGCTAGCTGTCGACTTGTGTTCCTGCAGCGTCCGCATGGTGCTCCTCGCGGATTATTGATGCACTACGCATTGTACAAGATTGCACAGAGACCATCTCATGGTTACGAACTCCTCCAAGACATTGAGAGCCGGACTGAGGGAGCCTGGCGTCCCGGTGCCGGGTCGATCTATCCGATGCTTAAGAAGATGGTTGACGAGGGGCTAATCACTGACGAGCCCAGCGGAAAGGGCAAAGTGGATCATAGAACCTACCACATCACTAAGAAAGGATTGGAACATGTTCGCATGGCGAAGGGCTTCTTCGCAAACTTCGGACAACGCTGGGGATCAATGAGACGTATCTTCATCGAAATGCTCGAACCACAAGATGTTGGAAAATTCCTTGTAGACGGTTCCAAGACGCAGTTCCAGATAGCACAGGAAGCCGTGGAGTCGAAAATGGGCGATCTAGCGCCATCAGATGCTCGATTCATTTTGAAAGAGTACGCGTTGAATCTCGAGCGACAGTTGGATTGGGCAAACTCCACTTTGAACAAGGTGGGAGAAGAGAGAATAAGACCGGTTCAAACCATCCGAAAGACTAAGGAGCATTTGTCAAAATGACGGAGGTAATTAGCGTCAAGGATCTCGTCATGATCTATCCTGACGGGACGAAGGCAGTCGACGGAGTCTCGTTCCATGTGGACGATGGTGAATTCTTCGGCTTCCTGGGACCTAACGGTGCAGGAAAAAGCACCACGATCAAGATCCTGACTACTCTCCTTCACAAGACGTCTGGAGAAGCCAAAGTAGCAGGATATGATGTTGAGAAGGGTGCTAGGGAGATTCGGAAGATTGTGGGATTACAGGCCCAGGAGACCGTTATCGATTGGGACCTAACCGGCAAAGAGAACCTAATTCTTGAGGGCAACCTGCACCAGATGCGAGGAAAAGGACTGGAGGAACGTGTTAAGGAGCTGTTGAAGATCGTTGGACTAGAAGAGGTCGCTGACAAGCGTGCGGCCTTCTATTCGGGCGGGATGAAGAAGAGACTCGACTTGGCCTCGGTACTAGTGCATCGCCCTAAGATACTCTTCCTTGATGAGCCTACGACTGGACTGGACCCACAGTCTAGAGCTGGGATGTGGGATTATCTCAGGCAGTTGAATCGGGACGAGAAGATCACGATCTTCCTAACTACTCAGTACATGGAAGAAGCTGACAGATTATGTAGCCGATTGTCGATCGTGGATCTCGGAAAGATTGTCGCCCAAGGAACTCCTTCAGATTTAAAGGGCGAAATAGGCGCGGATGCAATTAACCTAACATTTGAGAACATGAACGGAAAAGACTCCAATGGATTGAAAGAGGAGGGGAAGAAAATCCTTGGTGGACTCCGCGGCGTCACAGACATCGTGAACTCAGACATGGGACTGACGGTCTATGCAAAGAACGGGGCTTATCTTATCCCTGACATAGTTAGGGCCTTCGATGAGGCACAGATCAGAGTAGCATCCTTGAATCTATCCACCCCGACATTGGATGACGTCTTCCTCAAACACACCGGAAAGCGTATCAGAGTCGAAGAATTGAGCAAACAGTATGGCGGCGGAATGTTCGGAAGGAGAAGGAGGTAAGACAAGATGACACTATTGTTCGACACAGGCTATCTGTTCAAGAGATCCTTGAAGAAGCTCGTCCGCAACCCGATCCTACTCTTCTTCTCGCTATTGCAGCCCGTAATCTTCCTTTTACTGTTCACCCAGCTCTTCAACAGATTCTCGAGTATCAAGGGCTTCGAGTCAACAGGGACCACGAGCTATGTGACCTTCGCAATCGCAGGAATCGTCTTGCAGAATGCATTTTCAAGCGCCTTCCA
>VBBA01000241.1 GCA_005888675.1 Candidatus Bathyarchaeota archaeon
AGCCGAGGAAAAGAGGCATTTCATAGAGTTAGAGTGTACATCGGTTCTCCCGAGGATTACGCAAGCAGGCCCCAACAGAAAGTGCCGGAGGCTGATGCTGCGAAACTTAGGGTTCCATACATTACGGTTGGACAGCTCTCGAAAGAGATCGGAGGAGACTTCGATTGAGCGAGAAAGCGAAGAAGACCGTACTTGAGACAGGGAAACGAAAGACTGCTATCGCCAAGGCGGTGCTTAGGATAGGCAAAGGCAGGGTCTACGTGAACGACTATCCACTTGAGACGATCGTACCAGAAATAGCGAGATTGAAGATCGAGGAACCATTGCTGATCGCTGGCGAGAGATTGAAGACTGTAGACCTTAGGGTGTCAGTGGAAGGAGGCGGAGTAATGGGACAGGCAGAGGCAGCACGCATCGCAATCGCTAGATCACTTGCAGGATGGACAAGGAGTAGCGAACTCCGGAAAGCCTACCTAGCTTTCGACCGTGTAATGCTCGCGGGGGACCATCGAACAACCGAGCCGAAGAAATTCGGTGGACCCGGACCTAGAAGAAGGAAACAAAAGTCCTACAGGTAGGATTATGAAAACATGATAATACCAGTAAGATGCTTCACCTGCGGAAAACAAATCGGCGACAAGTGGGAGCCCTTCAGTCAAAGGGTAAGAGCAGGCGACAAGCCCGCGAAGGTCCTTGACGAGCTAGGAATTCGGAGGTACTGTTGCCGAAGAATGCTCATAACACATGTAGAGATAATCGATGAGTTCCTAAAGTACCCGCAAGTTTCGGCAAAGAGAAGAGCTGAGGTCGCTTAAACAAGATGGAAACCCAAGAGACTGACAACGAACCGATCAAAGAGAAGCCTATCATTGACGAGACCGAAGCAATACCCAGGGCGGAGAATCTCCTTCTGCCGCTCGAAGAACTACTCGCTGCAGGTCTCCATATCGGAACTAGGATTAAGACCGTGGATATGGAGCGTTACATATTCCGAGTCCGACCAGATGGACTCTTCATTCTAAACATCGGGGATACGAACGAGAAGATTCGGGTCTCGGCTCGTTTCATGGCAAGATTTGATCCTGCAAGAGTTCTCTCTGTGTCATCCAGACTCTATGGAAAGACGCCTGTGGAAAAGTTTGCAGAAGTAACCAAGACGTCTCAGGTCACTGGAAGATTCATGCCAGGCCTGATCTCCAACCCGTTGCAGCCTCGCCATGCGGAGCCACAGATAGTCTTGGTGACTGATCCGAGGGCCGACTACCAGGCGATAAAGGAGGCGAGCTCTGTCGGGATTCCGGTCATTGCGTTATGCGACACTGACAATGTGTTCTCTGGCGTTGACCTGGTCATCCCTGTCAACAATAAGGGTAGACGAGCTCTTGCTGTTGTTTACTGGCTACTTGCCCGGCAGGTCTTGAGAGAAAGAGGAGAACTTCCTCAAGACGGGACGATTCCACAGACGGTGGACGATTTCGAGACGAAGCTCGCGGCCATGCCAATGGCTCGGGCTTCGGGTGGAGAACCCTGAAGATTCGCTCCCCCGCCCAAGCCGGAGCATTCTATTCAGACAAAAGGCCACAATTACTCAGACAGATAGAAGACTGCTTTCATCACAGACTAGGACCGGGCGAGATTCCACCGATACCATCGGCCGGGAGCGACAGGTCGCTCATTGGCTTGGTTGTGCCACACGCCGGTTACATGTATTCTGGGCCCATCGCGGCCCATGCGTATCGAAGGCTTGCTGCTTCAGGCGAGCACGCTAGTATAGTTATTCTGGGACCGAACCACACGGGAGAAGGAACTGGGCTCTCGACAATGAACAATGGTCAATGGAGTACACCGCTGGGAAATGTTGAGATTGATAATGAATTGGCAGAGACGATCGCGAAAAAGTCCGGGCTGGTTGATGTTGAGGACGAAGCGCATCGTCACGAGCATTCTATCGAGGTTCAACTTCCGTTCTTGCAATACTTGTACAATGGAAGCTTCAAGTTCGTGCCGGTGTGCATGATGCTTCAGGATCTTGAGACGAGTCGGAACATTGGAATGGCTGTAGCGGAATCGGTAAAGGGACGAGATGTTGTGATTTTGGCCTCGTCGGACTGGACCCATTATGAATCACAGAAAGTAGCTGAAGCAAAGGACATGCAAGCCATCGAGGCCGTATTGCGAATGGACGAGACAGAATTCCAGAGGAGGATTGAGGAAAGCGGTCTCTCAGCATGCGGCTTTGGTCCAGTCACGGCTCTGACATACGCTGCGAAAAGACTTGGCGCCAAGAAAGCTGAGCTCTTATCTTACAAAACGAGCGGTGATTTGACAGGTGACGAATCGGCAGTGGTGGGGTACGCCGCGATTGCTTTTGCGAGCTAGAGACTACGGGACGTGAAGCCTAAGAAAATGGTCCCCACCATCGCTGCCAGGGCACCAGCCAAGATCATTCTCACTGGTGAACACTTTGTGGTGCTGGGTGCACCAGCTCTTGCGATGGCGGTAAATCTCTACTCCACGGCTCACGCCAGTCGGAATGAGACTGGCAAGGTAGAGGTTGAGGCGACCCTCCCGTTGAGACTGGTCGATCCCGGGGAAAGCCGTACAGTCAAGTCCGAAGAATTGTTGAAGCCATTGAGGATGGCAGCGGAGGTGGTCTTGGATAGAGTTCATGGAAATACGAGCGGTGTTCATGTGCAGGTTGAATGTAACATTCCGATCGGAGCTGGCCTTGGCTCTTCGGCCTCTACAAGTGTAGCAATAATCGCCGCAGTCGCCAAGTCGCGGGGCGTTCAACTCGGGAAGAAGGAGATTTTCAGACTTGCCTACAAGCCTGAGACGTTGATCCACAACAAGCCATCCGGTGTGGACCAGGCGACCACCACGTATGGTGGAGTTATCCAATACAAGAAACCTGGGAAGGTTGAGAGGCTCAAGATCGATTCGAGGCCAAGCATTCTGATCTGTGACACAGGACTACACAGGTCGACCGGACGCCTGGTAGGTGCAGTCGTGAACCGGTCCAAGAGGCAAGAGGCAATCTATCGAGACCGCGTCAACGAGGTTACTGGGATCACGGTCAGTGCTAGGCGAGCATTGGAAGGAGGCCGGAACGAAGAGCTCGGGGAGTTGATGAACCGAAACCAGGAACTACTTCGGGAGATTGGAGTGTCGCATCCAGCGCTTGAGCGACTCATCAAGGCGTCGATGGAGTC
>VBBA01000216.1 GCA_005888675.1 Candidatus Bathyarchaeota archaeon
ATTCTCCTCTAACTCCATCTACTCTACTGACACTTTGACCTACAATTGGCTCAACGAGAAATCCTCCGAGACCGATCCCGTCGGAAACACTTACACATATTCTTACGGTCCGACAGGACGACTGACCAGTGTAAATAAGCCCGACGGAAACCACACTCTTGTATACTATAACGACCTTAACTCTATAGTTCGCTCGGTGGATGAGAACGTTATCAATACATGCCGAACATATGATCGGCTTGGTCGTCTTCTAACTGTCATCGAGAACGGCGATGGTTCATGCCTGAGTGGAACGATCACCAATTACTACTACGACGAAGCAGGTCGTCTCACAAGAGTTGTCGACGCCAAACTGCAATCAACCATGCATACGTATGACAACCTGGGTCGATTGACTAGCACAACAAATCCGGATCAAACAAGTCAAAACTTCGTCTATGATAATGATGGAAACTTGGTCCAAAGCCTGGACGGGAAGCAAATTGCCTCAGTATACACTTACGACTCGTTGAACCGTCTCTCTAAGATGACGTATTGTGGAACCCCGACAACCACCGATGCCTATCTTTACGATAAGAATGGGAACGTGATACAATACCAGAACTTGAACGCTACAATCGGGTACAACTACGATTCTCGCAACAGGGTACTCGTAGAGTCTTACGGGGTCAACACGGGAATCTATCCCTCTAATCTGACGTGTCCTCCAGCCGGTGGAGGCGGAGGAGGTGGAGGAGGCGGAAGCGTTGCTTCCGGGACACTCATTAGAATGGCAGATGGAAGCCAGATTCCAGTCCAGCTGGTCAATGTTGGCGATACGGTACGGACATACGATGTGTCAAATGGAGTAGTGGGCGTGGCGACTATCAGTGATGCCAAGATTGTCACAGTCGACAACTCCTTGGTCCTGCATACTACCGCTCCTTTACCATTCAGAACAGACTACAATCCCAGATTCCGACTGCACGTCCTGGTTAATGGGACAGTTATCCTCAAGCCTGTGACCCGGATTCGAACTGGCGATCTGCTCTACAACTATGACGAGTCGAAATGGGTCCCAGTCACCAAGGTTGACCTAGAATTTGGCGGCAACCATACAGTATACGATCTCACGACAAATCCAGTAACAGACTTCATAGCCAATGGATATGCAGACTGTCCAAAGATATGTCCAAATTCCCCCTCGGGAAACTTCGCGCCTCCCGCTGGTCCCAGCAACGGCAGCACGCCGAATGGTGACCCAACATATGTTGCGTCCTACTATTATCAAGGCGAGGTTCTCAGCCGGATAAACTACCCGAACAATCTAGGCGTGAATTTTGCGGCAAACTACACCTATGATGACATGGGTCGAATCCTCAAAGTCTACAATCCTTCAATATCCAATCCACAATATCTAGCGACATTCACCTACGACAAGGACAACAGAATTTCCACCGTCACCTATGGGAATGGACTATTGACGAGCTATGGCTATGATACATTGTCCCGACCTAATCAGATCAAGACTGTAAACAGTGGCAACAAGAATGCTCTGCTCTTGCTACTAAATTACGCGTACTCCAAGACTGGACTTGTAACAGGCATCGTTGGCAACTCAACCAACACGTCAGGTTCAATATTCACGATCAACGAACAGGACAACTATGACGCACTACGACGATTAACAATAGCCTCTGACATTTCTGGTACGACCACAACCAACATATCCTATGCTTACGACGCGAACGGCAACAGACTCACGCAGAACGTTAACAATATTCCGACAACCTACACATACACGAACGGCAACCTTCTGAACAGTTCCTACACGTACACGAGCCCCAGTACCTCGGTAAGGTACACAAACGATGCGAATGATAATCCACAGTACAAGTATGTCACTGTATCGGGGACGACGACAACAACCGCCTATAGCTTCGGCGTCCTAAACAGACTATACTCCGTAAGCGTTGGATCATCGCAAGCTGGCAGGTATGGCTATGATGGTCTGAACCGTAGGGTTGTATCAGTCGAGAACATTGCCACGACCTACTACGCATATCTTGGGACCAACGTCCTGTACAGCTTCACCGGGTCAATTCCGACGGACTATGTCTTCGCCAACGGGTTATTGATTGCCAAGGTAGTCTCGGGGGGCTCGCCCAACTATTACCACTCTGATATCATAGGCAGTACTCGTCTAGTCACTGATTCCGCTAATAGCGTGAATGTTTTGTTCTCGAACGGCTATCAACCATTCGGTCAGGACAATGGCAGAGCCTCAGGATCGGAGACCTACAAGTTCACAGGCAAACCGTACAGTTCAACAAATGGTCTCTACTACGAGTTCCAACGCTGGTACGACAATGCAACTGGACGATTCATCTCTCAAGATCCCTTACCTGGACATCTTCGTAATCCTCAGAGTCTCGATGCGTTTTCCTATGTTCTGAACCAGCCCACACGTCTCGTAGACCCATCAGGGATGGATTGGGTGGGCGATTCGCCATGTGGAGGCGATAGATGTGCTGCCCCGAATCCTTTACCAAGCAATGATGTGAAGGTCAACGATGTTCCAACAATAGACGTGACAAGTAGTGAAGTATCAACAAACACACTCACTCCTCAGGAGTCCGTACCTCCGAGCTCAACGGAAGAGATCAGCAACATAGGAAAATTCCTTCAAAGTGTTGAGCTGTCGCCAGCCAGCGATTCACAAGGCAACTCTTGGCAACTTGGGGATCCGGTGACTTCGCCTACCAAAAGGGGCAACTATCCTAGTTGGACCACCGTAAGGAACCGAATGTGGAAAACCCTGGCCCTTACTAATTCAGCGGAATTCGAATCTATCAATACAGAAAACACAGCGCGAATGCAAATGGGACGTGCCGCCTTAGACGAAACAGGTCGGCCATTCGAGATTCATCATATCAACGGAAGAGACATTGTCGACCCGCACAACATTGAGAACCTAGAGGTCCTGCGGTGGTGGCAACACTTCAAGACCCACTATGGTTGGGACCCAAGCTGAGGGAATCCATCCTTTTGGATCAGTATATCGCTAAAGAAGAGCTTCAACGGCTTCTTCCTCAGCTGTACAAGAGACATCCCGAAAAACTGACACGGATACGCCATGGTCTTCCCAGACGTGCGGATGCGGTCTGGCAGCACGGAGTACCTGCCCGTGATGGGGAGATCTTCCGCCTAGTCCTAGAATCGGCCAACTCGGACTGGCAACAGTTGGTTACCCTAGAGACGGACCGGACGTTGTCGGTGGATGGCAAGGTTTACAGACGAGGTGTTATGGTCGATTACAAATCCAACCTCCAAGAAAAAGTCATTACCGTTCGAACCAGGGAGGGAATGCTTTGGGTTTGGAACGCCTGGAGGCATCGCCGTTCCGGCACGGCAGGCCCTTGGTATTTGGAATCCTTGTCGAATCATTCTGGCATGATTGTAGAAACACTTCCTGATGGTTTCCGCTATAGCTGTAACGAAGGACGTGACGATGATGATTACGACGACCTTGTTTTTCGAATAGAACGTATCGGAATGGCTGCTGCGAGTCCGGCGAAGATAACCCGGCAGGCAGAGTTGGTCGAGCGACACTAAATGAAAGCGTGCAAATAAGTGTTGGAAAGCGTGCTCAGCTGTTATCATAGTGATGCTCTCGGCAGCACTCGGCTAGTCATGGATTCAAATCGACATGTAATCTTCGCTGACGACCACTTGTCCTATGGCCAGGACAATGGAACATCAGCGGGGACGGAGACGTACAAGTTCACCGGCAACTCTTACAGCTCAACAAATGGTCTCTACTATGAATTTCAACGCTGGTACGACAATGCAACTGGACGATTCATATCCCAAGATCCCTTACCAGGGCATCTTCGTAATCCACAGAGTCTCGATGCGTTCTCCTATGTTCTGAACCAGCCCACCAGTCTTGTTGATCCATCTGGCGAGTCTGCCCGGTGAAGGGTTGTGGCGCGGGAGAAGTTGATTGCAGCATGATCGAACTCGGACAGGCTGACCGATGAAATCCTGCCAATGCTCCTGGGACCTCAATCGGTCCCGTCAATGCGCGATACGGGAAACAACTCTAAAAGTGCCATACTAATGTCTCGACTCGTCCGAGCCACAAATGACTCTCACATACGCCTGTATTGCACCACATGGTAGCGACGTAATTCCAGAGCTATCTAACAAGCGGACGCTTCGAAGCTTCGAAGAAACTAGGAAAGGCATACTTGCGGTCGCTAGAGAAGTCAAGCGTGCAAGACCTGACACGATAATAATCGCGTCGCCACACAACCTCAGAGTCCATCAACACATCGCGATCGTCACCGCTGAGAACTCGTCCGGTACACTAAGAGGCTGGAACGCCCCGGAGAAACGGGCCAGTCTGAAGGCCAAGTGCAATCCATCCCTTGCGAAGGAACTACTCGCTGTAGGCAATCGAAGAAGACTCCCTGTTGTCGGCGTCAATTACGGAACGTTCGAAGGCTCCAATTCTGACATGGCCATGGATTGGGGAACATTTGTCCCGCTCTGGTTCTTCATGCACGAGAACAGGATCAGACCCAAAATCGTTATTGTCACACCTTCAA
>VBBA01000217.1 GCA_005888675.1 Candidatus Bathyarchaeota archaeon
CCAGTACCAGCAAAAGACCAAGAGGATTATCCCTGTCATAGCGTTCATGCCGAAGACCAGACGAAAGTAGCCAGAACTTCCGCCCAAGTCCGAGTAACGCGAACTAATCGCAGTTTGAAGAAAACCACATCGGCTTGTCTTTATAGGCGATCGGTTGTAAAGTTCTTGCTCGGTGCGCGGGGGTTCCCGAGACCCATCGAATAATAGTGTCGCTGCAAACCGATCTCGTGGGCGGGTATCAGGCCAAAGGGGCAGGACCCCTTCTCGAATAGAGGAGGAGGTGCTTGACTTAAGATCCGGCTCAGGAGATATCCTGTGGCGTAGGCCTTCGTGGGTTCGAATCCCACCCCCCGCACCAAGGCTCCCTATCTGAGTCGTATCGCCCAAGCAGGGAATCGAATCTGATGCTATCCTGCTGACGGTATTCAGTCGTCCTGATCCGGACTATCGAGAAATCTTATCCTATTTTATCAATGACACATCAAGGAGAAGAAGATCGTCAACACAATGGCCAGAGGCATGCCGGTTCGAAAAACCGCCGGGGTGGGAGCTGTGACCCTGCTCGAGCCCAAGGTCAAAGTCGCCTCTCAAAGCGTTTTCTACGCCTTGCGCACCCGTGATGGGACTTGCGCATCGGGTTGCGGCGTTTCTCAAACCCGCGTCGCCGAGATAGTTTTCGGGATCGAAATTGTCGAATGGGACCTTTGCTCCATTTGTCTTTCTCGGACGGGTTTCCTCGAATACTTCAACTCCCTGCCTTCGGCAACCCCGCGAGAAGCGGAGGAAGTCAAAACACTCCTAGGAATTTCGAATGAGACGTTTGAAAGGGAATGACTCCTGCTGCTTTTCTTTGGAATCAGTCCGTGCCGTTCTCTCATTCGAGAAATTGTACCCCGGCGACGGAGAGCAAGTAGCGTTGGATATGAAAACGTACTAGTTTTCTTTCCGATCGGAAGTGGTGCGAAAAGTCTTGCTCAGCATGGCCTAAGTTACAGTGCTACTGCCCGCATGAACCACAGACGAGGGATAGACCGTCAAGCGTCAAGGGTTCAGGTGTCCTAGACCGACTAGGGCCGCTTTGTTCTCACTCCGATTCCGAAGCCTAACACTGTTAGTACCAACCCGGCAACGATGGAGGCTGCTCCTCCTAACTCCTCGTTCTGCCCTGTACGAAGAGTCTCTCCCTCGCCCGCAGGGCAAGGACCTCCGAGCACTCTGCAATCTCTCGACACGTCAGCAATCGTCATGGCTCCAGTTAGATAAGCGATGATTCCTCCGCCAAGAAGACCTATTCCAACAGCCAAGAGAACAAGACCAAGCCTAGAACCCAAATGCCACCGACTTTCATTTGTTGAGTATGTATTTATCCCCTTTTTTGGATCGGGAACATGCGCTGCAAAAGTGGTTGGCTGAACCTTCCTTAGGCAGGTTGTTTGAGTGTATTGGTAAACTGGTGCGCGAATCCCACCTCCGCACCAAGTTTAGTTCTAGAAGGAGAGGTTAGTGTTCGTAGAGTGTTTCTGTTTCGCGAACCAGTTGCACGATCGTGCTGGTCCCGAACTTCATGATCGTTTTCAGCTTGACCGAAACACTCCCCTTGACCTGCTGGAACTTGTTACCTTCCTTTGTGTATGTTCCATTGGTGCTCTGCAGGTCCTTGAGCATGATCTTGGCTCCGACCATTGAGAGTTCGGCGTGGTGCCGTGAAACGTCCGGGTCGGGAAATGCGATGGTATTCGTGGGGTCCCTGCCAACTGTGACTGTGCTGGACGCTTCAAAGTCTACTGGCACCTTCGTGTTGACGAGACTCTGGACTGGACTGTCCTGGAAGACCAGATAGTACATCTTCTGGCTCGTAGAGTCAGACGATCCGTCGCCAGCGGCTTTCCTGCCCTTCCCGCGAGCTTTCGGAGCGTTATCAGGTTC
>VBBA01000218.1 GCA_005888675.1 Candidatus Bathyarchaeota archaeon
TACAGAGATGTGATCGCTTATCCAGGGCCTGACGACATCAATGTGAGATCTAGGATCGACCAACTAGACAAGCTAGGTGTGGAGAGGATCGTCTTCACGGGATCATCCAGCATCAATGGTCTTTCTATCCTCGGTAAAGGATGCGTAGGTGTAGTTGTCAAGGGACAATTGAAAGATTGGACAAGGGTCGCGTTGAAGATTAGAAGGACCGATGCCAATCGACCGAGTATGATCTCAGAGGCTCAACTGCACCGCAAAGCTAACGCGGAGGGTGTTGCTCCGCCACTCTTAGCAGAGTCAACCGACGTATTGTCTATGAGGCTTGTAAGAGGTTCGACATTGCCGGCATGGACCTCGGGTCTTTCAGGCCGGAACGATCGAGTTGTTTCGATCCTCCGACAACTGCTGGAACAATGCTTCACGCTCGACGGGATAGGGCTAGATCATGGCGAGCTAAGCCATGCACACAAAAACGTCCTCGTGACCTCGGAATATCCGGTCATCATCGATTTCGAGAGCGCGAGCCTGAAAAGGAAACCGAACAACGTAACCTCGATCATTCAATACCTCTTCATCGCCGGAAGAGTTTCACGTATCTTAAGGGAAATGACGAGTTGTGACAATGAGAAGAATCTAATTGAATCGTTAACGCGCTACAAACGAAGTATGACTAGAGATGAGTTCGAGAATGTGTTATCTGTTCTAGGGCTTTAGGTTGTGAACAGGCGGCTCAGGCAAATGCCTTCTCGGTCATCATGGTTCCGAGTAACTTTGACCAATCATCGCCGTCTGACACATAACAGAAGGTTCGAGACGGAAATAAGGGTTAGGGGCATTCCGTCGTCGCTCACCTAGCGGCGATCAAACTTCTTCCAGGAGCCCCCAGTCGTTCGGAGGCTTTGCTGATCCAAGGATCAGATATGGCTAGGAGGCCGAAAGATTATTCCCAGCCTTTCCATCAACTCTTGGAGTGAATCGGCGTTTGGAACCGAGCAAAGTCGACATGACGGGTAAAGTTTGCCTGATCACCGGGGGCAATTCCGGAATAGGCAAAGCCACTGCCCTGGGTCTCGCCAAGCTGAACGCTTCAGTTGTGATAGTTTCCCGGGACAAAGACAAGGGAGAGGCGACGCTGATTGAGATAAGAGGTAAGAGTGATAATCGAAACGTTGACGCGATGACGGCGGACTTGTCGTCCCAAGACTCAGTCCGGGAACTGGCGCACGATTTCAGGGGGAGATACAAGAAGCTCCATGTTCTCATCAACAATGCCGGGATCTTCTTGCCCAGGCGCGTTCCGACTGTCGACGGACTCGAGACAACCTTCGCTACAAACCATTTGGGACACTTCCTTCTTACCAATCTACTCTTGGACGTGTTGAAGGCCAGCGCACCATCCCGAGTCATCAACATAACATCCTCCGCACACCGTGGCACAACGATCGATTTCGATGATCTTCAGGCCGAGAAGAAGTATAGTGGATACCACGCCTACAGCCAATCAAAACTGGCCAATGTTCTCTTTACTTATCAACTGGCAAAACGGCTGGAGGGGACAGGGATCACAGTCAACTGTCTCCACCCTGGCGTTGTAAGAACAGGGTTTGGAAAAGACGTGACCGGCCTCATGTCCATTCTCGTAAGGGTGGGCAGTCCTTTCATGATGAGCCCAGAAAAATCTGCTAGAGCAGCAATCTATCTCGCAACATCACTCGAACTGGAAGGAGTTACTGGCAAGCACTTCTCTAGAGGAAGGGAAGAGAGATCGTCAACGGAGTCATATGACGCCGCGTCGGCAGAGAGACTTTGGAACGTCAGCGCCAAACTAACAAGACTCGACGCCTAGGCCAGCTGCGACCGGGAGCCGAAAACCCTCCGGTCAACAGATAGTCATCCTTGGCTAGATAGAGGGTTGAGGGATGGGAAGACGTTCCGTTCGAGACAAGTCGCCAGCCAGACTCTTATGAAATTTCATGATGAAAAAAGGAAAGCGATCCGTAACCACTCATTTTGTGCCCCCCTTCCGGCCCACTATTTCTAGCCCCCGATCTCCTCTAACGAGACCTCACCTCCTCTCAGGCAGTCGACTCCCGCGCTCAAACCCCAAACCCAATCCCTCAAATTTCGCTTTCAATCCACCCAGTATATCCCTCCTATACCCCTGAAATCCCCTTGGAAACTCCTTGAAAACCGCTAGCCCCTCACAGAAATGTCAATATTCACGCTACACTAGACTCGGAATATCGCATCTCGCCTCGTCCAACTCGTCAAAACAAGGCACAGAAAACCAATCCCACTCTAGAAAAAAGGGAGGATTATCAGCAACAGTCCCAAGACACAAAACACTGATTCCTCAAGACTCTCCGAATCCTTTCGAACTGCTCAAGCGTCCCTTTGAGGCTCCTGCATCCAGTCGCTGTCCGCCATGTCCCTCTCCGCATACCAAGCCCGCAGGACAGAGACCCCTCTTAGCGTAATAGAATACGTCTCCGGCATCCGACCATCCTTCGACACAATCCTTAGGAACGTCCTTGCCACCAACCGATCAACAACCTCGGCCATCTTCCTGTCACTGGATCTCTTCAATTCGATCTCGTGCTCCTCGGCTTCCCGGAGCACGTTCCGTTCCTCATCAGAGAGTTCGGTCATTAATCGTAATCCCCAACACACGCCATCGCCAAAGTGTTAGAACTGGCATTCTAAAATCTAACGCTTAGCTTCGCCTGCTCCGTATTCGTTCATGCATAGAAAGCGCTAAACCCGGACCACGACCGTCCAATACCAGTTGGCGAATAAGAATCCGCTTCCCGAAAATAGCGCCCTTCATGAAAGGCAACGTCACCGGGTTGAGGCTAGAGCTCACGGTCGTAGGCCCGCATCCTGAGGTAGCTTCTCGACATTCTCACGTAGTTTTGCCAAGACGACTTCAACATTCGCAGGTCGCCATCGTTCACTCTCCTAGTCACCTTGGCTGGAACACCCACTGCGACCGACCCAGCCGGAATCTTCTGTCCGCCTGGGACAACACAACCTACTCCAATGATACTATGCTTTCCGACCACCGCTCCATCGAAGATGATCGCCCCAACGCCGATCAAGCATTCGTCTCCGACGCGGCAAGCATGCACTACAGCATTATGAGCAACAGTAACCCCATTACCAATCACGCCATCGTTCTGGGCGGAGCAATGGACCACAACATTATCTTGGATGCT
>VBBA01000232.1 GCA_005888675.1 Candidatus Bathyarchaeota archaeon
ACCCAGCGATTTCGAACGAGCAGACCACCGAAGCAACTTGCTTCACCATCAATCAGACGGATTGCTGCTGGACCATCGATGATTAGTGTCCTGCCTGGTGGTAGCTTGAAAGCGGGCAACATTTTTTGCGTTGATCCCTAGTGTCATTAAAGTGATTGTCAATACCGGACGAGAGGCCTAGTATACAGGAGGCGAAGCCAATGACGCAGAACATGCCCCGTTTCGACACCCTGAGCACAGGCGCAGAAAGCCTTGATCATCTGCTTCAGGGTGGTTTCCCCTCCAAGCAACTTAGTTTCATCTACGGTAAAGCAAACGCTGGGAAGACGATAGTGGCAATGAGCACTGCCATCCAGGCGGCGAAGAAGGGTGGACGAGTCTTCTACATCGACGCTGATAGATCTTTCTCGACTCAAAGACTTCCGGTTGAACATGATCTGTTGGAACGCATCCTTTTGTTCCAACCGGAGGTTCTCAGGGAGCAAGCAAGGATAGTCGAGAACATGGAGAATCTTCTTGGCGACCAGCACTCTCTGATCGTGATCGATTCCGTGACAACACTATACCGGGTCGATTCCGTGGGCCCTCGAGAAGCGTTGATCCACAACAGAGAGTTGAATCGTCAACTAGCCTATCTTGCAGATCTAGCCGTAAGATACGATGTTACTGTACTTCTCACCGGACAGGTGCATAGTCATCCTGAGGGAGGTTTCTGGACCACGGAGCCTGTTGCGGACCGGACGCTTCAACACTGGGCCAAGCTAATCTTGAGGCTCCGACAGACTAAGGAAAGGGATGTTCGAGAGGCTAAGCTTGAGAAGATCCATGGACGGGACATGGAAGACGGACCACGCGCTTTCTTCGGTATCGATGAGACCGGCATAAGGGACGCACAGGCCTAGCCTTTTAACTAGGCTAACGCCACCGTCGTTTTTCGTCATCGCAGCACGGAGCGTTTCGGCGGAGGGATTAGCACCATTCAATCATACGATTGGGTTACAGCCGCATTACTTTTCATCGGTCCATCATATGTGGCGAACGCGGCTCCTCTAATATTCGGAAGGGGAACTCCGATCGATGGGGGACGTAACTTTGCTGATGGACGACCAATTCTCGGCTCTCACAAAACGTTCAGGGGTCTCTTTGCGGGAATCTTCGCCGGGACAATCTTCGGGATTGCCGAGTATCCCTTTGGTACTCAGATGCCGATAGCGGGATTCCTCATGGGAGTCGGGGCGGTACTCGGAGACTTGCTGGGGGCGTTTCTCAAGAGAAGGCTAGGCATCAAGCCTGGTGGCCCACTGCTGATAATCGACCAGCTGGACTTCGTCTTCGGTGCGCTGGTCTTCAGCTCGCTAGTATTCCCTCTGTCTTGGGGATCTGTCCTCTTGATTGTTTTTGTGACTCCACCGATACACTTGGGAACTAACTATGGTGCCTACCTTCTTGGACTGAAGAAGACCTACTGGTAGAAGTCTAGAGCGCTTGGAACCCGCTCTTTAGATCAGCCAAGAGGTCATCGACATCTTCTATTCCGACGGACACCCTAACCAGTCCGTCACCGATTCCACGTTCAAGTCTCACGTTTCTTGGAACTGATGCGTGTGTCATGCTGGCGGGGTGCTCGATCAGTGACTCAACTCCTCCTAGACTCTCGGCGACGGTAAACACTCTGAGTCTCTTGAGAAGTCTCTTGCAGGCGTCAAAGCCACCCTTCAAATCGAAGCTGATCATTCCCCCGTGTCCTCTCATCTGGCGCTTGATTATGTTCCTCTCTTCATCATTACCAAGCCCGGGATAGTATACGCGTTCTACTCTAGACTCCTCTTGTAGGAAGCTGACTATTCTAGCGGCGTTGGCGTCATGTCTTTCCATGCGCACAGCGAGCGTTTTTACTCCTCGCAATATGAGCCAACAATCCATAGGCCCAGGAACGGGACCGACAGCGTTTTGTAAGAATTTCAGCCTCTCCTGGATTTTCCGATCAGAAGTCACTGTTGCTCCTCCGATGAGATCGCTGTGCCCACCAAGATATTTCGTCGTACTGTGGACCACGATGTCGGCTCCATGATCTAATGGATTCTGCAAGTAGGGGCTCATGAAAGTGTTGTCAACAACTAGCATCGCCTTGACACGTGCTGCTACTCTTGCTGTTTTCTTAATGTCGATAATTTTCATCAGAGGGTTCGTCGGCGTCTCTATCCAGATCAAACGTGTATTCTCGCGAACAGCAGATTCAACCTTCGCCGGGTTCCTTGCGTCAACGTAACTGAAGGATAATCCGTAGTTGCTGAGAACTTGCTGGAACAAGCGGTACGTCCCGCCATACACATCATCAGCAGCTATGACGTGATCCCCCTTACTCAGAAGCATTAGAATCGTGGTTGTCGCCGCCATGCCAGAACTGAAGGCCAAGCCGTAACGTCCATTCTCAAGAGCAGCCAAGTTCTCTTCCAAAGCCGTGCGCGTTGGATTTGCCGTGCGAGAATACACGTAGGGGCCTTCCCGCCCAGGCTCTGGCTGAGCATAAGTGGAGGTCTGATAGATCGGGATTGTCACAGAGCCTGTTGCCTTGTCCGGTTCTTGACCCGCATGAATGGCTTTTGTTGCGAATCTCAACTCGACACTACTCTTAGGGTGGCATGCGATATTCGTCTGGATTTAACTGTGGAGGAACTTGGGACCGTAGTAGGTTGCTTTTTCACCAAGTTCCTCCTCGATTTGAAGCAATCTGTTGTACTTGGCGGTCCTTTCTCCTCTTGCTGGGGCCCCGGTCTTGATCTGACCCGTTGCTAGTCCAACTGCCAGATCCGCGATCGAGGTATCCTCCGTTTCCCCTGATCGATGACTCATTACCAATCCATAATTCGCCTTCCGCGCCAGGTCAATCGCCTCTAGAGTCTCGGTCAGTGTCCCGGCCTGGTTCACCTTCACCAACAAGGCATTCGCCGCTCCCGCATCAATCCCTTTTCGCAACCGACTCGCGTTAGTAACAAACAGGTCGTCCCCAACTATCTGCGCCTTCCCCGCCAACTTTTCTGTTATTCTTGCAAAGTTTTCAAAATCATCGTCTTGGAACGGATCCTCGATCGACCTTAATCCGTATGACTTGACTAGATCCTCGTACAACTCAAAGAGCTTCTCCATACTGATCTTTCCTCCATCGACCATGTAGGCCCGACTCTTCTCATCATAGAAGCTTCCCGAAGCAGCATCGATCCCAAGAAGAACTTCTTTCCCGCTGGCGTAACCGGATTCTCGGACGGCAGCATCTACTGCGTCTATGGCGACCCGGATATTTTTCAGTGATGGTGCGTAGCCACCCTCATCGCCCACATTCACCGCACTCTTACCATACTTCTCAACGAGCATCTTCCCCAACATGTGGTAGATTTCAGAACCGGCTTGCACGGCTCCTCCAAAATTCTTGAAGCCGCTCGGGAGTATCATGAATTCCTGAAAGGAAATTTCGTTTCCCGCGTGTTTTCCTCCGTTGAGTATGTTCATCATCGGCATCGGGAGCAGTGGACTCCTCCCAATTGTCAAGAGAT
>VBBA01000233.1 GCA_005888675.1 Candidatus Bathyarchaeota archaeon
ACAGATTTCAAGGCAGCATCCTGAGACACGACCACCATATGATTCAGATTCGTCGATACTGCATAATACGCCAGTGAAGCAGATGCTACAACAACTACAGAGACAAGGATAGCAACTACAAGATACAGTCTCATACGTTTCTTTCTAGGAGTGCTCATGAATTATCATACAGCCCGGGTCTTGACGTAAAGAGACTTCCGCAAGTTCCGTGGATTACTTACTTACGGGAACCTCTCCAACAAATACATCGGTTCCAGATCAAACGAATTAAGAGCAGATTCCTAAGAATCCTAGAGGATATCAAGGCGACGATTGCGGACATGAGGCGAAGTATCGATAGTCATCCGCCCAAATAGATGCGACGATAGAGCGCCGTATATTCTTCATTGATTTGAAGCGCAAGATTCCTGTCGGTCCTCTGAAGGGAGCGGGTCCTTTCGTGCTTCCTGAAGGCTTCAGTCTCCTTGGCCTAGATGACACGCACCAGGAGTTCAGTACGGAAACTCGGGCGATAGACAGATACAGTTTAAGGGACCATTACGATTGGAGTCTCGGTCCCGGCCGTTACGCCTTCGTTTACAAGTCGGGAGGGAGCGTGTTGGGACTCTTGAGGCTGGAATTGTTCAATGATCATGTTCTTGTCGACTTGATTGCTCGGAACAAGTTATTTGTGGAGTCTGAGCGGGTTGGGACGAAGCTTATGCGTCTTGCCGAGGATATTGCCCGTCAAACCGGTCGTCCCGAGGTTAGGCTGGAATCTGTTGAAACAGCCGTTGGATTTTATGATGACAAACTAGGATACGAAGAGTATGAACAGACTTACGAGGACGACGAGTACGGGGAGTTGACGCCTAAGAGGAAGAAGATCGTCTAGCGATCATCACACGGGGGGCTTTCTCCCGCTTGGGCAGAGACTTTGGATTAACGACCAATAGTCCTGCTTTCGGCTCGGCACGCATTATCTCGATCTCTTTTCGGATGATCGGGTGTTCGCGCATGAACATCTCCAAGACTTTTGACTTGTTCGACCTGTGGCTGATCGCAACCGATTCGATTGCATCGTCCAATTCGTCGCTGACCGAGACGGATATCTTACGTGCCACCTTACTACCCTGGTCATACTATGGTATGACCAGATACTTAAGCACATCAGAACCAGTCGGGAAACCTTCCTTGATCGAACACACATGGCTAGCACGTGCTTGGGGATTCGGACGAATCACAATGCAACGACGCCCTAGCGTTCTACGGGGAATTGAAGGAGGGCAAGCACGGGACCCTCATCACAACTGATTATGTTATTGACGAAGCCTCGACACTGCTTATGGCGAGGAAAGGGATCGATCTTGCATCGACCCTTCTAGATGAAATTCTTCCAAGCAAGAAAAGCATCCATCTCGTATGGATGAACGAGCAACTTTTCAGTGCAGCCGTATCGACCTTCAAGGCTAGCGGCGACAACGGATGGAGCTTCGAACGATACCTTGACTCGTTAGCTCCGACGAAGACCAGCACATCTAAATACACGTATATACACGTACATTATTCGAAGAAATGGGCGCATCGAGTGGTTCCTTCATGGCTCACAAGACCTTGACAATATCAGAAGAGGCGTACAACGCGCTCGTTAAACAGAAAAAATCCGGTGACGAGTCCTTCACCAAGATCATACTCCGCCTAACAAACCAGCACCAAGACAACTCTGCACAGCGATTGATCGATTATCTCCGTTCGAATCCTCCGTCCGAGGATTTTGTCAACAGACTAAGAGAAGTGGTCGAGGAACGAGAAAAGATACAACTACGAACCTACCGGAGCTAACGTCAAACAATTGGTCTGCCTAGACACTACCTTCCTCGTCGACCTCGGCCGGAAAGACCCTGCAGCCTGGAAAAAGCTGGAAGAATTGCGAGACAAGAGAATACCACTGACGACGACTCCGATCAACGCTGCAGAATTGTTCAAGGGAGCCTATAGGTCCAAAGAACCTGACAAGGAGGCCGACAAGGCTAGACAGATCCTGAGAATAGCCCGACTTCTCGAACTAAATCTGGACGCTTGCGAACGGTACGGCAGACTGCTAAGCACCCTCCTCTCGAAAGGAGAGACCGTCGGTGACCTAGATACCTTGATCGCTAGCGTGGCTCTGGCACATAATCAGTCATTGATCACTAAGAACAATGAACACTTTACCAGAATCCCTGGGCTCGTAATAGACTCATACTGAACTAGCAAAGCAGACCCAGATGAATCGCAAGAACTTCACTTCTCACAAGAAAACGCATACAAAAAACGAGTCCGACACTACGACACGTAACGAAGGTTCGATGGACCTGTTAATGCAGTACCTTGACAGGATTACTCCAGACAGTGAACTGGCCGACGCACTCGAAAAAGCAATCGAGAAGAGAAAGACGATCAGGATCGGAGCAGACCGACATGACTTGTAGATTTGACATGGCGTGAAAAGCTGAATGTCCATATTTCAAAGATGGAGATCATGCTGCAACAAAAACTGGTGGAGGATGGGATCAATCATCAGACACAGGTCGAGATACCTGTTACAATCGCAGACTTTTACTTCCCGACAACGCCTCGTCCAACCCTAGTCTTTGTCGACGGCCCACCTCACAGGCAATTGAGCCGATCCGTTAAGGATGAAGAAGTCAGGTCTCTTCTGCGAAAGAAGGGCTACGACGTGCTCGAGCTGGAGTACTCTCACTATTCTGACAAGATCAGAAACCAGTTGTACGAGACGATACTCGTCGCAGTGAGAGTATAAGCAAAGGCCTAGCTTGCGACAGTTCTCATAATCCAACACTCTAACGAAAAGAGCTGTTACAAGACTTTCTCATCCGTTTTCTTCCAAGAATGCTCGTGAATTATCACTCAGCCTAAGGCTTGCTGTAGAGTATCTTGTCATGGTCGACTGACCACGCAGTCTTTTTCCTGGGCTGGGTAGGGGACGTCTTGAGGGGCGGCGGGAAAGATCGGGTTCGGTGCAATGCAGGCTTCTTCTTTGCACGCCCTCCAGTGCCAAGCGTTCTTCGTGGAT
>VBBA01000234.1 GCA_005888675.1 Candidatus Bathyarchaeota archaeon
TTGGAAAGCTCATCGCATCAGGCAACCCTGAAGACGTGTTGAAGGATGAGAAAGTTATCGAGGCCTACTTGGGTGGCTGAGGATGATTAAGGTTGATGAAGTATCCGCGGGCTACGGAAAACTCCAAATTCTAGATGACGTATCAATAGAAGCTAGACCAGAAAAAATAACGGTAATAGTGGGTCCCAACGGTTCAGGCAAGAGCACTCTCCTAAAGACGATCGCCGGACTCACCAACATATACAGAGGCTCAATTACTCTTAGCGGGACTAAGATATCTGGCCTCCCACCCTACAAGATCGCTCGAATGGGAATCGCCTACCTCCCCCAAACAGAAAGCACCTTTACACGTCTTACCGTTGCAGAGAATTTCAAAATGGCTGGCTACACAGTGGAAGCAAATGATCTTAAAGAAAGGTTGGCAAAGGCTCTCGAAATTTTCCCCAAATTATCGTCCTACCTGAACTCGAAAGTCTCGAATCTCAGCGGAGGAGAAAGACAGATGGTTGCGATGACCATGGCACTACTGAGAAAGCCCAGTGTGATAATGTTTGACGAGCCCACGGCGAACTTAGCCCCCATAATCGCGACGGACGTGCTTAACACGATATCCAATCTATCGAAAGACTCAGGTCTCACAGTCTTACTCGTAGAACAAAATGCAACACGAGCACTAAAGATTGGTCACTGGGCATATTTGCTTGCCAGCGGGAAAACCATCTTCCGCGGTACCACCAAGGAACTTTTGGAACATCGAGAACTCGGCCGACTGTACTTGGGGCTCACCGTCTCTGAATCCGGCTCAGGAAATAGACCCAGCTGACTTCAGGAATTTGTCAGTGCTCGCTTTGAGCCTAATCAATCTATAGCCTACGATTCGCAATCTGATCACAAGGAGTCAGTCTATGAGGAAAAACCCGTAACCCTTTCGACTCTTCTCATTAGGAAGAGAGGCAAGGGTCGTTACTCCGCAAACTCTCAGACGCCAGAACACGAGAGGTTCCTTCACTTAACAAATTTCATGCCCTTCCTAGGCAAAGGAGTCGAATTCGCCCATTTTGAGCTCCGTTTGGCAATCGGAGCTCACTTTTTCTGGCCCCCGTTGTCCTCCTCGTAAAATTCCGCTATCTTTAAATGAATAATACTGTTTCCGCGAAATGCTATTCTTGCATTTTGAGCGATTTGAAGCAGTTCTCGCTCATTTTGAGGCGCAGTAGAAAATATAATTGTAAAAAAGGGGGGGTAGATTGTGAACTTTCAAGACGTGAAAGAGACATTCCGAATACTTTCGGAGTAATCCTCGTTCTGACTGCGCTCTTCACAGGCCAAGAACTGCTAATAACAATATTACCGGCTATTGCAGGACTAAGCCATTCTCAGAAATCAGATCTGTCGCCACAACATTGACCGACAATCTCAAGAGCCCTCATTTAGCGACCTTTTGGTTTTACTAATCGCCTGCACTAGAGTTAGGTATTGACGATGAAAGTAGAGCAGAGTCCTAGATGTGATGCTCCGCCCGGCAGAGGTCCGTCCCAACTAGCTTAGTTGCGAAGCGTGAATAGTGTCGTCTCTCGCGTCTCCGAAACGAGATTTCACCGTAACGTGAATGGTTTTCCCTCTCGTAGCACGTTTTCAGGAACCCGCTCCCTCCATTTCTCAAGCCAAACTAGCTCTGGCTTTTGTTCCCTGAGATCGTCAGGCAGCAATTGTGGTATTTCGTCCATTATCGGGTACCATCGCCCGCACTCCTGACAGACCAGCATGCCCTCCACAATCTCCTCCTTCTCCTCGAAAACGTGTAGATCAAGAGGGTAATGTTTGTCCATTGGGCAGGCCAATATATCCAACAAACGTTTCTTCAATCTTCGAGCCCTACAGTGATTGAGAATCAACCGATGGATAAAGCCTAGCGTGCCTTCCCGTGAGACAAAGTTGCTATCTCGGGGTTTTGCAATTCCATAACTCGCTGGGTCCTGCCTGACTCGAGGGCGGCATCGCAGATTTTGATCGCTTCAATGGCGTCCTTTCCTGAGGGACTTGGTTCCAAGTCTTCCCGAACGGTTCTGATGTAGTTCTCAAGTTCCAATCTGAGTGGCTCGTCCCATTTCACGGTTGGTTTGACAGTCTTCTCCGAATCATCCACCGAAATCTCCTGACTAATGTAGTCCAAATTAATCGTAGCCTCGCTTCCAGTGATGATCAAAGTCCTGACCTTTCGAGGGGTCAGCCAATTAGCATCGATAAAGCCGGTAGTGCCATGATCAAAACGGAGCATAATCTCGGCGTAATCCTCGAATGAATGTTTCAATGATCCGGTCTGGGCATACACAAGTGTCACTTCTTTTCGCAAGAGGAATCGCATGATGTCAATATCATGGATTGCTGTGTCTTTGACTACTCCGACGTCTCCGATCCTAACCGGCCAACGGGTCACTCGGCGTCCCGTCGCAAGGATCACCTCTCCAGCTTCATTACGCTCAAGCATTTCTTTCACCAAGCCAACACCTGGATTGAACCGTTCAATGAATCCAACCAAGAGCTTTCTCCCGGCCTTACCGGCGGCCTTCACAAGTTTCTCAGCTTGATCTCTATTACCGGTCATTGGCTTCTCAACTAGAATGTGTTTGCCCTCCTCAAGTGTTCTGGAGGCAACCTCAAAGTGAGTGTGCGTAGGCGTACAGATAGTCACGGCTTCCAATTCGGGCAACTTAAGGAACCTTCCTAGATCTGTGTACCATGGGATGCCGTATTTCGACCCGACCTCCTTGGCTCTTTTCTCATTGAGATCACAAATCCCTAGCAGGCGACAACTTTCATTTTCCTGACGTAGG
>VBBA01000235.1 GCA_005888675.1 Candidatus Bathyarchaeota archaeon
CCTGATTTATCAATCGTCGATCATCGACGTTGAAGGTGCCCTGATAGTGACGATTCCCCATCGCCTCGACCACGTCATGTGTGAGGTTGGCTCCGGTAGTCACGATCGCGTCAAGAAATCCTCGATCAATCATGTCACCAATTACCAAGCGGAAGCCTGCCGGAACGATTGGGCCTGCGATTGTGAGGAAGTTGGTGTAGCTAGGATCGGAAAACATCTCATGTAGTACATCTGCAGCTATCCCCATCCGACCGGCACCAAGAACCCCTGTGTCACGCATCCCGTCCAGGAGATGAGAGACGCTTATTCGGGGTGTGATTTTGAGCTGCTTGACAGGAATTGGGGCGATGCCCTTCTTACTGTTGGGCTGTTTCAACCCTTCTTACGCACGATCATCTTCTTGCCCAAGACGTCCCAATACTCCACTTCTGCATTCGGTGCCATGAGCCTCTTCAACTCCTCATCGTCAGGCATAGGAGTCTCAAACGTTTCGTACGATTCAAGGTCCATCAACTGGACACTGTTCCCAGCTATCGAGATTATCTGACCGGATTTCTTTTCGATCATAGGCACCTCAGTCTTCCCGTCTACGGGGCTGATGAGGTTCTTCTTTTGTCCAGTGAAAATGCTTATCGCGACTATCCTCGCCTTAGCGGATCCGTGCTTACCGGGCTTGGATTTTTCGAATTCGACAATTTTACACGGCTCGCCGTCAATGACCACGTAGCCGCCAACTTTGAGGCTTCCGACGTCGACGGGCTTGCTCACTGGTTTGCATCCTATCCTGTACGGTTTAACCCCCGCCTCCGAATCCCACCTAAAAGACTTCTTGCACAAACAGAAACTAGCGGCTAGGGAATTCTTTTCAAGCCGGGCATATTGCGACCTAGACAAGTCCAGGGAAGCGTGGCCGGTCTGACAAAGGTTGTAGGAGTGTTTGCAAAACGGGACTCTGTCGAGATTTTGAAAGCGGCAGGGAAGATCTGCAGTACAATCCAACGCCATGGCCTCTCAGTCATACCGGACGAAACACTGGCAAGAAACTCGGGCATGCCGGACGGCACACCCCTAAAGAAGCTGCATGTAGACCTACTAGTCACCGTGGGTGGAGACGGGACCGTCCTCAAGGCGACTCATGAGATCGCCAATCCGGAAACACCGATATTGGCCGTAAACATGGGCCGACGAGGCTATCTAACCCAGGTACAACCTGCAGACTTTGAGAACGCACTATCGCGCTGGATGAACGGAGACTTCACACTGGAGAAGCAATGGAAAGTATCCGTGAAAGAATCAGATCATCTGATCGGCGAGGGATTGAACGAGGCTGTTATGGTCCCGACAATCGTTGGCAAAATGCTCAGCCTCACTGTAAGATTCGATGGTAGAAGACTGATCATGGCTCGAGCGGATGGAGTGATAATTGCAACGCCGACTGGTTCGACAGCGCATGCCTTTTCGGCAGGAGGCCCCGTTCTCGAAAGTTCCCTTGACGCGCTTGACCTAGTTTTCATAGCACCATTGCAACCTGTTAGGTCGCTTGTCGTTCCTGCGAATGGTCGCCTGCACATTTTGATCGGAGAGTCGGGTCCTGCGGCGAACTTGGTCGTAGACGGCCGGCTTGAGTCGAAACTCGACCCGGGAAAGACAGTTGAGTTCTCTCGGTCCTTGCACAATGCGGTCTTTGTCCGTTTCGGCGACACGTTCCTAGAGCGCAGCCTCAAGAGGCTGACCTATGACAGGGAACCAGTTTGAGGGTTCTTGTCCTCGACACTTCCGCCTTCATCATGGGATTCAACCCCACGGGGTCTGGAGGCGCATACTCTGTCCGGAGTGTGGAAGACGAACTCGTCCAAGGTACTATGCCCTACCTCCGCTTTCGGCTAAGCCGAGAGAAGGGTGCATTGGTTGTCAGAAATCCTTCAGATGTGGCTAGGAGAACGATTGAGCAACAGTCCGCGAAGACTGGAGAAGCTGGCTTCGTCTCAGAAGCTGATCGAGATGTTGTCGCCCTTGCTCTCGATCTGAAGAATGAAGGTTTGGAACCGGTCGTCGTGAGCGACGATTATGCAGTTCAAAACCTTTCGGAGCATCTCAACCTTGGCTTTGGATCATTAGCTAACTTCGGAATCGTGCATCGTTACAACTGGATAATGGTCTGTCCAGCTTGTCACCGAAGGTACAGGGTCCCCGAGAAGGTTTGCAGAGTCTGTGGGACCGAGTTGAAAAGGAAAGTCCTCTCACGGACTAGAGTCTCGAACAAGGCGCATCCTCAGAGCTTAGGCAGCAATTCAACAAGTTCTAGTTGACCCAACACGGACTCTCGGACCTCAATCGGCTTGGGAAGATGCGGTCCGATCAATCGTCCCTTTTCCAAGAACTCT
>VBBA01000236.1 GCA_005888675.1 Candidatus Bathyarchaeota archaeon
AAGCTCCCATCTCACTTCCCGGATGATCTCCGCGAAGTCCCCTCTACGTGAGCCCGGAGTGTCTAATCTAACCCCGTAAAGATCTTTCCCCAAAGCTTCAGCTGCCATTATCGATTCTGTCTTCTCGTCATAGTAGGTATCGACCAATGCAATCCGTGGAACGTCCTTTGGCATGTACTTGTTGAAGCTCTTCCAAGCCTTCACCTGATCGCCTATCGAAACGATCAGCGAGTGTGGCATTGTGCCTGTAGGTTGTAAGTCGAGCAGTCTTGCGCCGATTATGCTTGAGAC
>VBBA01000367.1 GCA_005888675.1 Candidatus Bathyarchaeota archaeon
ATTCGACGATCTGCCGGAGAGTCATTGATGTGTCTGATCCTAACGGTATGAAACTGGTCTCGTCTGGATTGCTGACCGTGTATCTTATCGGTGGCTTGATGAGATCGGCTTGATAGAGGCCGATGCTCGCCTTTCTGCGTTTACGTCCGTATGTCTGATCCATCTTCTCCTGTAAACTGATCCAGCTCTTCAACGCCTCCTCGCTAGGTTTGACGTTTCGGACGATGGCGCATGCGATGTAGGGACGGATTGATCGTAATCGTCTGTCGATCGTGATGCTGAAGCCGGATGGACCTTGGACGGTTGTTGGTTTGGATTGTTTTAGTTTAAGGTAGCCGCGTAATGCTCTGGCTACGCCTTCCACGCACCAGATGTCGGGATGATTGCTATCTTTGACCTCGATACTGACTGTTGATTGACCGTTTTCTTCTTCCATGGATTCGACGTCGGCCTTGACGTAGGCTACTAGCTTGTTGAGTCCATCCTTGTCATGTGGGACCTTAGTTCCGAGTAGTTCTTCGAGGTCTTTGAGGTTGAATTGGACTGATGGCATTGGCCTAGTCGACCTTCTGTTGTCGTATCCATTCCAGGTCTGGGCTGAAGAGTTGGCGAATGTCACTGATTCGTTTGTTCATCATGTACAATCGATCAATACCGAGCCCCCAGGCGAGAACCTGGGCCTTGATGCCTAGTGGAATTGTAACTTCGGGACGGAAGATTCCGCTGCCGCCGAATTCCACCCAGCCATATCCGTCTTTGTAGGCTTGTAGTTCGACGCTGGGTTCGGTGAATGGGAAGTAGTCAGGTTTGAATCGGACCTTGTCCGCGCCTGCGATTTCTTTGGCGAACATTTCCAGTACGCCGAGCAGATTGCGGAGGTTGAGGCTGGGATCAATGATTATTCCTTCCACCTGGTTGAACTCCATCAGATGGGTCTTGTCTAATGGATCGGGACGGTAGCATCTGGCTACGGCGAAGTATTTGCCGGGTATCTTGACGTTCTTGGAGAGCATTGCGCGTACGCTTAGAGCGGTGCCGTGGCTGCGCATGATGAGCCGGGCAGCTTCCTGTCGGGAGTAGGCGTATCTCCATCCCCTGGAGCCGGTCTTGTCTCCGTTTTCATGCGTTTCTTCAACGCGATCAACTGTGCCGTTCCAGATGGATAGGTCGCCTTTGCTGGGGTCTTTGAGATAGAATAGATCGTGTACTTCCCGTGCGGGATGGTCTTGTGGCATGTAGAGGCAGTCGCAGTTGATGAATGCATACTCGACTAATGGTCCTGTGACTTCTTGGAATCCCAGTCCGATGAGTTGTTGTTTTGCGTTACGCAGGAATTTAGCGTATGGATGTAAGCGCCCGGGCCAGATGTTGGGGACGTTGCTGGATACATTGTAGGTTCTGAGCTGGACACGCTCCCATTCCCCCGAAGCGATCATGTCACCTGTGAGATTGCTGACTTCAGTCTTAGGGGCAGTGAAGGAAGTAGCTAGTGCGGCTTCAATTCCCATTTGGGTTATCTCAACTCGTCTATCGCTCTTTTCGCGAGACTCTAGAATATTCCGTCGTATTAGTCGGATAATCGAAAAGGTGAGCTCGTTTGGGAGCTCCTCTTGAGTTAGAACCTTGTGATCGATGAGAGCTAGTACTTCTTCGTCGTCGTCTCTCTCCGGATCTTTTTCAACAATAAGCTCGGTCTGGGAATCCTTCTTTTCCAAGCGTCCCCATTTCTTACGAGTAAGCCATCCAGTTACTATCG
>VBBA01000368.1 GCA_005888675.1 Candidatus Bathyarchaeota archaeon
GCGCTTAAAAAAATAAAGTTGTAAAAAAGGGGGGGTAGACTGTGAGTTTTCAAGACGTGAAAGAGACTTTCCCAACCATGGTCCTAATGACGCTTCGAGGAAAAGCATCAAGAGCCCCCTTAGAGAATGATGCGAACCACGTGACTTCTTTGAGTGCTCAACAGGTCGAAAGTGGTGGAACGCGCTTCTCAGATCTCTCTACTGCCAAGTACATCGTTCTGGAAACGTATCGAAAGAATGGAAACCCTGTCAGGACTCCGGTCTGGTTCGTCGAGGACAATGGATCCGTCTATGTCCGGACAGGAGCCAAGTCTGGCAAGGTTAAGCGTCTTCGAAGAAACCCAAGCCTCAAACTTGCCCCCTCTAACGGAAGAGGAAACCCCAAAGGTCAATGGATCGATGCCACAGCATCCTTTGCAAGTGATCAAGAAAGACAGGTTGCCCTAGACAGAATGAAACAAAAGTATGGCTTGCAGTGGAAGATGGTTAATCTCTTCCATAGGATTCAAGGCAAGACGGACGATACCCTGCTCTCAATCAGGCCCAAAACCATGGCCTAGCAATCCCGTCCTGGTGCTCAATATTGAGCGATTGGAATCAGATCTATCGAGCCAGTAACGGTCCGCCTTGGGACATCGGAAGACCGCAGCCTGCCTTCATCAGCCTCGTCAAGAATCATGAGATGGTCCCACCAGGCACCGTCTTGGACGTTGGCTGCGGAACCGGAGAGAACGCAATCTTCTACGCCCAAAACAAATTCACAGTTTCAGGATTGGATCTCGCTAGGGCAGCTATCGATCAAGCGAGATCGAAGGCCAAAGAGAGGAATGTCAATGTCGATTTCCAAGAAGGAAACGCCCTAGCCCTTGATTTCAAAGCCGGCTCATTCGACTATGTAACCGACTCTGGACTGTTCCATACCTTCAACGACGCTCAACGTCCACTATTCAGGGATGAAGTTGCGCGCGCCCTCAAACCCAAAGGTGTCTATTTCATGATGTGCTTCTCAGACAAAGAACCAACTAATTGGGGCGGACCGCGAAGAGTAAGCAAGGAAGAAATCAAGGAGACGTTTTCACCAAGGTTCAAGATCAACTACATACGAGACGAACTCTTCACAACCAAAATCCACGACAAAGGCGGCCGAGCATACCTCACATCTGCCACCCGCCTCTAAGGCTGGAGACCTGGAGAGAGCTAGACTAGCGGGACTTCGACGCTTACGTCGAATACCGAATAGTACCTTTTGAGATCGCCCGCACCATATTTTTTCCCGAACTTGTCCGCAATCTCCTTTGTCCCTTTCTTGTCCTCTATCAACCGAGCCTTCCCACTAGATTTCAATTTTTCTGCCTGAACTTCAATACTCGAATGCTTACGGAGATTACGGTACCAATTGGTCTTTGAGCCCTGAACAGGAAGAAGCTGCAGCTTGCCAGGCTCATGCACGAACCAGATCGGCAAAGTGATACTCTTGCCCGACTTTCTCCCCTTGACTGTTATGCTAATCTCTCTCGTCTTTTCTAACGCCTTCTCGAACTCTAACTTGGCCATAAACAATGCATGAGGTGGTGATTCCTAAGGTTGTATATTCAAATCCTGTATCAGCCGACAGGCTCAGGCACTATTCATTGAAGAGGCGGAATCAATCATCTGCTCCTAGAACACATACCTTCGAAACTGTCATGGAAGGTTTGCGATCGCATCGAGACCCCAAGAACATTGCAGGCATGGCACGTTTCGGCATCAGCACCAAGAATACTTACGGAATATCCGTTCCCGTTCTAAGAGCAACGGCGAAAGAAATTGGAAAGAATCACTTACTGGCTGGAAAACTGTGGGCATCCGGAGTTCATGAGGCGCGAATTCTCGCCAGCATGATAGACGATCCCGCTTTGGTCACCGAACGACAGATGGATGAGTGGGCCAACGAGTTTGATTCATGGGACGTCTGTGACCAATGCTGCGGCAACCTATTCGACAAGACAGAGTATGCGTATGAGAAGGCGTTGGAATGGAGCGGCAACGATCGAGAGTTCGTCAAAAGAGCCGGATACGCTCTCATGGCCTACCTTGCAGTACACGACACTGACGCTGACGACAAGACCCTCGCACAGTTTCTCCCAATCATAAAGAAAGGGTCCGACGACCAGCGCAACTTCGTCAAGAAATCAGTCAACTGGGCCCTAAGACAGATCGGGAAGAGAAATCTCAGGCTGAATCGACTGGCTGTGAAAACCGCCAAAGAAATCGGCGAGCTCGAATCGAAGTCTGCTAAGTGGATATCTTCAGATGCACTTCGAGAATTGCAGAGTGAGACTATTCTCTCAAGATTGAAGAATGACTGATTCTGCGACAGAGAATTGATCGGTCCCAACAGCTAAAAACCCCTTACTGCTCGTTCTCCACTAGGTTCAAGAGACATTGGATGCTTACGAATGCGTAATAACCAAACTAGATGTCCGAGAGTTCGGCCATCGAGCAGTCCCTGCCGATGTAAAAGCCAAGGTTCTCGAAGCCGGTAGATCCAGTCCAACAGGGATGAACACGCAGCACTGGAGATTCATCTTGCTCCAGGAGCCTGCAAACGTTACCAAGCTTGCCAAAGACAGCACGAGCGGCAAATGGGTCGAGAAAGCCAATTTCGCAATCATCGTCCTAACCAATCCGAAATACGGCTTCCATGGGATCGATGCAGGACGTGCCACGCAGAACATGCAACTTGCGGCGTGGAACTTTGGAGTCGTATCCGGAATGTATACCGGCGTGAACACGGAAGCGCTGCGAAGAGATTTTGCAATCCCTGCGGAGCTGAACCCGACGATCATCATAGGTTTCGGCTATCCTACCCGGAAGATCACGGGCAAGAAGAAGAACCGACTACCACTGTCCCAGGTCGCGTATGCCGAGCGTTACGGCAACCCAGTAGATCTCAAGAAATTGAGCGGTTAGGCGAGTCACTGCTTACGTGACTCGTTCATTCTGGAATGAAAGGATTCAGTAAGAAAAAAATAGGAAATCACTGGAAGATCTGGAACTTCCCCTAGGTTCCAGATTCGGATTGTTTCGTTTCTGCAGCACAGCATGAGCCTCCACCGCAGCAGCCGCCGCAAGAGCAACATCCCATCTTTACACTTCACCTCGGGAAGTTAGTTACTTAATTAAAGTATTTAAGCGGCCAAGTACCTACAACGTAACCGTGTAACAGAATGGTTACCACCAAAGGAAATACTCGGGAAGGCGAACCATGCTGTGACTGCTCATGTCCATGTGAAGGAATAATCGACATCATCGGAAAGAAATGGACACTCTGCGTACTCGCCCAACTCGGAAACAATGGAACAATGAGATTCAACCGTCTAGCCGACAAGCTTCAGGGAATAAGCGCCAAGACCCTTGCGGATGTTCTGAAAGACCTGAACAAGGCTGGACTGATCAAGAGAGAAGCATTCGCTGAGATCCCTCCTCGCGTCGAGTATTGCCTAACCCGAGAAGGCCGTGAGCTAACCCTCCTTGTCGCGCCCTTGATGGATTGGGCCGACCGCAAGATAGGACTCATGCAAGTAGAGAACAGGCCCAGTATTCTCCCGAACGCAAGACGTTAAGCAATAGTGCCAAACAAGAGGAAGATTTAGAGGAGTCACTTTGCGGGGAGAAGCTGATTCATAATGGGCAACGCTCCTATGAAAAAGTCTCCTTTCAAGTCTACTCATAAATCTCGAAAGGTTACTTGTGAAAAGTGTGGAGAAACCTATGATCGATTTTACTACGAAAAAATTCACACAGGCATCTGTTCGGGACAACGACGATAGGCTTCCTCTCCAGACTGAGAGTTCTATTATCCACCCTATTTTGTGGAGGATCTAGATTGAATAGTTTTCACGAGTCTTTGTACGAGTTCGGTCGCTTCTCTCTGAATCTCTGAGACTCGTCTCGCCATCGATTCGGCGGCCTTCCTATCGTCCAAACTGGCCAAGTTGATCAGCACATTACCTGCAGCTCCGTGAATCGCAGCCTCCCCTGCCCCAACAGCCGTCAAAACATCTGACATCGCGCTCGAATTGCCATACAATGCAACCTTCTCAGCCATCCTCAACATTTCGAGCGAGGCTTCCATCGTCGAAAGCGGGACCTGAGCCGCCTTCAAGGTCGCATCCTGTACCGCCTTCTTCCTCTCCTCAGATCGTTCCTTCGATATTTTGAACGCCTGCATAACACGATTGAAAGCCTCAGTATCCTCAACCGTAAGCATGAGAAGCGTCTCACGCAGCCTCTCACATCGCTCAACCACGTCCCGCAAATTCTCTGCCTCTGGCGATCGATCCTTCTTCCGAAGCGTTATTCGAGACACCATGCACAGCAAACTTGCACCCAACGCTCCCATGTACGCCGCAACGCTTCCACCACCTGGAGTAGCCTTCTCCGATGCCACCTCCTCAGAGAAAACAGCCAGAGACTGATCAGTCAAGCTGGAGGATCGTGGACTGAACAACTTCTTCTCAAGGACCTGTTCAGGACCGAATTTCTCAAGTGCCAGGTAGAACTCAGCCGAGTCGACTAACGCGTCCATCGGTACCAATCCTACGATCTCGCTCCCAACAACAGGAACACCCTGCCTATCAGACAAGAGCTTCACAAGCTCGAACGCCTTGAACAGCTGGGACTTGCGATAGTTCGTCATGTTCATCGAGACCTGAACAATCCCCCGTTCCTTCAATTCGAAACCAAGGGCCTTCACATACTCCAACCCTCCGTCTCTACCCCGCACCTGATGCGCAACCCTTTTCGCTACAGAGACATCTGAAGTTCCCAAG
>VBBA01000369.1 GCA_005888675.1 Candidatus Bathyarchaeota archaeon
TAACAATCTGGCCGTTGTATTTTTTGATGAATTTATTCTGGGACTCGATGTACTCTCCGCGAAACAACTACGGACCATGATCAAATCCTGGATGACCGACGGCACCAAGATCGTCTTGTTAACCACACATTACATGGCGGAGGCAGACGAAATGTGCAACCGAGTCGGCATCATCGATCAAGGCAGGATACTTGCATGCGACACCCCGCAAAGGCTCAAGGCGAAGATCGCAAGTCGACCCTCATGGAAGATCGAAGTCACTCCAAACATTCAGGAACTAGATACACTCAAGACGGTTCCTGGAGTCATTGGAATCTCCGAAGTCAGTAACATCGAGACTGGAACCAGCACGCTGAAACTCGTCCTTGAGGATGAGTCGGTAATGTCAGACCTTCTAAGTACTATCAGCAAGAATGGTTCCAGAGTATTGAACATGGGCAAGTCGGAGCCAACACTTGAAGACGTGTACATCAATCTCGTAGGTAA
>VBBA01000370.1 GCA_005888675.1 Candidatus Bathyarchaeota archaeon
ACCCACTATATCGCAGAGGTAGTCCTCCCAGTACTAACGATAGGAGCTTATGTCATCCTTTACAAAACGCTCGGTTTACCGTCGAGCCTAGGAGCCGCTGTTATCATTGGAGGAGCTATGATTGCCTTCTGGACGAACATCCTCTGGAACATGTCCGCGCAATGGTTCTGGGAAAAAGAGATGGGAAACCTCGAAATGTACATGGTTGCCCCCGTCTCAAGAATGTCCGTGCTCCTCGGGATGGCAATGGGCGGAGCAATCAATACTTCACTCCGTGCAACCGGGATAATACTCCTAGGAGTCTTCGTATTCCAAGTACCGTTCCAAGTTCACGACCTACTTGTCGCAGGACTCGTCTTCCTCCTCACAGTTATCTCGCTCTATGGGCTCGGAATGGTCTTCGCATCACTCTACATGCTATACGGCCGAGAAGCATGGCACACCAACATGCTACTTCAAGAGCCGGTGTTCTTTCTCTCAGGATCATACTTCCCAACAATCTACGTCTCCGTAATCCCAGTCTGGCTACAAGTCACCGCTACTTTGATCCCCATGACAGTCGGACTCGACGCGATACGAAGAGTGACAATACAAGGTCAAGGGCTTATGGCCGTCTGGCCACACATACTAGCACTGATAGCATTCATCGCGATTCTCATCCCCCTGGCGAGAATGGCCCTGAACTACATGGAGAACCTTGGGAAACGGGAAGGAAGGCTGACAATAAGATGGCAATAGCCGATTTCCTAAAATCAGCGCGAGAATCCTTCTGGGTAGGCTGGAAGGTCGAGAGCAACTGGGCCGATCCAGTACTCTTCGCAACCTATCGAATAGTCCAACCCTTAGCGTCTCTGCTAATCGTAGCATTCATTGTCATAATAGGGGCTAGCACAGGCGTGGGACTCCAGAGAGACTATCTGGCAAGGTTGATCGTGAGCACAGCCTTCTTCGTATACGTCGCTCAGATCACCACGAACATGGGCTGGCTGGTTCACACCGACCGCTCCAGATACGAGGTACTGAAGAACATCTACATCTCTCCGGGAACATTGCATCCATACATCATTGGACGCGGACTAGTATCTGTCGTAAATGCAACAATTTCCGTTATTGTCACGCTACTCTTCAGCATCGCAGTATTCAATGGAATTCTCAACCTCGGAATCCCAATCAACCTACTCTCGGTGAACCTGTTACTCTTAGTACCAACGGTCCTACTAGGAGTGTCGGGCCTCATTGCCGTCGGCTACATGCTGAGCGCGATCAACATCGTCTCCAACAGGCTAGAGTTTATACTCGGAGAATCGCTGGCCGGCATATTCTTCCTCCTAGGAGGCGTAATTTTCCCAGTCACCGCTCTACCATCGCAGGTGCAACCGTTGAGCGCAATATTACCTATCACATATTTCCTGGACGCAGTCCGGGACAGCTTCGGATTAGGAACAACAGGGAGCGCTCTTCTCGACCTAGGATACCTGTTCGTCACAACAATCGGAATAGGAATATTCGCCTACGCCGTATACCGAAAGGCCGAACTTAGGGCGAAGAGGCTCGGACTCTTCGACAGAAAGTCCGAATACTAGCGGGCTCACATTAGCTAGTGCGCCAAGCCTAGCAACCCAATATTTTTTCGATGAGCCCAAGAAGCCAGCGGGTCACGTAGGTATTGCTTCGTTCATAATCAAACTGAGCAATCGGAAATCTCCAAAGCACACACGTTTAAGTATACGTTTTTGCCGCCTCAGTTGGCAAGAGAAAAAATGTCAACAACTCAACAAGAGCAAAGACCAATGCCAAAACTTGGTACTTTAGTACACTTCGAGATCCCCGCTACCGACGCCGCAAAAGTCAGCAAGTTCTACAGCCAACTATTCGGTTGGAAGTTCAACAAATGGGAAGGCTCAGAGATGCCTTACTGGCTCATTCAGCATAAGGACGCAACCGACGAAAATGATACAATAGGCGGTCTATTCATTCGCCAAGCGCCAAACCAGCAATTCGTCAACTACTTCTCCGTCAAATCTGTGGAAGACTCCACCAAGCAAGCCACCAGCCTCGGCGCCAAGGTCGTAATGGACAAGCAAGAGATTCCAAACGTCGGATGGTTCTCGATCCTAAACGACCCCGACGGCAATACCTTTGCACTCTTCCAGTCCTCAGGTCGCGGAATGTAGAAGGACCTCATCTCCGAATCCCCCTCCCCTCTGTCTTTATTCTCCCTACGGGCGATAGCTACAAATTCTCAGATCAATTGCGCTGCGTGAGGTAACGCAATGTCAACGGTTCAACAGGGACCCAATCTTCAGAATTCGGCATCGTCCAACATCAAAATCGTTCGTATCATCACGGCAATCCAAGTCATAAGACTTGCAGGGATCCAGTTGATCCTAAAAGTACAAGCCGGGTTGTTCCCAAGTTACTTCGCGTATCCTTTCGGGGTCGGAGACCTGTTCATCGGACTCGTCGCGCTACCGCTAGCCTATCTGCTCCGTACTGGAGGAACTAGAAAATACGCCCTAGTGATTGCTTGGAACTCGGTTGGACTAGCGGATCTCTTGTTCGCTTCGACGGTCGCTTCATATGGGGGACTAAATCCGACAATAATGACCGATCTTCAAACTGCACTAGTTGTAGTACCAGTCAGTATCCTCCTGCATGTTGTTACTATCGCTTTACTCCTTACAAAACCTCTCAAACTGTTCTTCTCGAAATCTAGTGTCTGACGTTTCTGCGAGTGAAATGAACATCCAAGTGACTCGGGATGATGAAATAGACCGCCGCGGAGGCATAGAGAACCATGCTTAGCCATGTGCTGACGAAGGACAAGAGTATCGCAGCCGCGAAGATAAT
>VBBA01000371.1 GCA_005888675.1 Candidatus Bathyarchaeota archaeon
GGACAGTCGCCTCTTCATCTCACCCTGCTTATTGGCCATCTCCTCTAGTGTTGATGTCTCACGCTTCATCATCAACTCCAGACTCTCCATTCTCCGCTTCGTCTGTTGCAACGCGGTCCGAGTCCTCTCCAGCATCCTCCGCTCATTCTCCACCTCCCCGCCCAAAGCTTCACGTGTCTTCGAAGACGCAACACGATCCTCTCGCAACCGTCCAAGCTCAACTTCAAGCCTATCCACATCCCCTCTTTGCTTCTGGACAATCTGCTCTAAGCTCTTCACAGTCTTCTCCAGGCCCTCCAGAGCGGAGCCTCTTGGGACAAGATTCGTCACGTCGAACGGGGCCCGGTAGTATCCACTCTCCAAGGCCCCTCCAGGCTCGTAGAGATCCCCGCTGACTACTACGCATCTCAAGCCTCGCGATGCTGCAGTAAACGCAGCTCGTTGCGTTGTTGCCAGTAAGGTGTCGCCAAACACGAACTCCACCGCGGCTGCAACCTGCTTGTCAGCCTTTACCACGTCAGATAACGGCCCTACAATACCTGGAATATCATCGAAGTCGGTCTCAAAACTCGGAGGCTCCAAATCTAATGGAACGATCTTTGCTCGTCCCAGCTTTGCTCTTTTGAGACTCTCCACACATTTGATTGCTACTTCCAAATCTTTTACGACAAGCGACTTCAACCATCCTGCACTAGCCGCCACAACAGCCTTCCTATTCTCGTCACCGTATTTCACTAGATCTTCTAGACGTCCGACAACTCCCTTTATCGCTCCCTCTTTGGCCATCTCTTCAATCCGCTCTATTGCTCGTTCCTCGGCTCCAAAACTCTCTGCCAGATTCTTTTGCGTGTTAAACTCGACCACGGTGACACGCGCCTTTTTTGCGACAGCCAACGCTTCCTCAATCTCCACCTTCCGCTTTTCCTTCAACACTCCATACTCCTTCACCTTCTCTTCCAAATCGCCTAAACGCTTCTCCTCTTGCTTCTCCAACCGCTCCATCTCCTGGATTCGCTCCTTCAACTGCTCTGTGAACGTGGAGAATTCTTTCTGACGTGATTCCAATGATTGGAGATGCCCGGCCGTGAGCTCAAGTCTTGTCGAACTTCCTTTGCTTGAGACTGAGAGTTTGCCCAATTCCCTGGATAGAGCTTCGATATCATCGTCTAGGGCTTTTCGCTTCTCGGAGTCTGTAGATAGTATAGCTCTGGAGGATTGTAGTTTCTGGTCCAGTTGGTTTAGTTTGCTTGTCGCATTCGCCAATTTTTCTGTTAAGCTGGAGTGTCGGGTTGAAAGAGTGTGTTGGGATTCTCTGTGTGTATGAAGCGATGCCTCCATTTCTACACTCTTCTTTTCCAGTCCCGCCAGTTGTTTTCTTCGCGTGTCTAGAATCGTCTTTCTGCTCTCCATCTCAGTGGAGGCTTTGACAAGTTGGGTGCTGGCCTGGGCGATTTCGCGTTCTATTCTGAAGAGCTCCTCGCTTCCCTTGTTCACAGTAGATTCCTCGAAGCTTCTCCTCTCCTCCGCGATCTTCGCCCTCTCCTGGGTGATAGTCTCACGTTCACTCCTTGTCGCTTCTAGATTCTTAGACTCCTCATCCAGAGTCCTCTGAATACCAACTCTCTTCGACTCGATACTGAGTACCTTTCCTGATAGTATTGTTGCTTCTTGCTGGCTTACTTCGTTCTGCAATAGATTATGCCGAAGGAGATCATTTCGCTCTCGTTCCAAGGACTCTATCCTCGTTCTCACCTCCTCAACTTTGCCTGCGGCAACCTTGAGGTTCGTGTCTGCCTCCCGTAGCTCATTCAATGACTGGGCCTTCTTCGCCTCGAAAATGCCAATTCCTATCAGATCCTCCAGTATCCGACGTCTCTCCTCTGGAGAGAGTTCAGCCAGACGGGTGATCGCATGCTGTGCTATCATGTTGAACCCGGTCACTTGAATGTCCGCAGAACTGAGAACATCCTGAACTTGCTTCCTAGACAATCGTCGACCATTCACACGATACACCCCCTCACCGCCCTTTGTGAACTCTCGGGAAACCGTAACGAGGTCAGAATCTACAGGTATCTTGCGGTCCGCATTGTCGAATTGGACGGCAACGTGAGCAGAACGCGCACCCTCACCCTGAGACTTGTGGACAAGATCAGAAAGGCTCCGTCCTCTCAGCTCCTTTGGGCTCAATTCGCCCAATGAGAACTTCAACGCATCGAGAATGTTCGATTTTCCTGAGCCGTTTGGGCCAGTTATGACGGTAAAGCCTCGGTCAAAGCCTACAGAGACCTTCTTGCTGAATGTCTTGAAGCCTCTGATGTCGATCCGCTTGATGTAGACCATTCTACTGACCCATTGCCATGTCCGGGCTGCTCGTTCTTGTTTGGAGGGACCTCTCTATGAGAGCAGCTCTATCGTTCTATCTTCTCCGGCCACTATGATTGGTTTTAGGGTTTACCGGCCGAACCTTCGATGTCTTCGCTGGTACAAGCGCAGGGCACGTAGAAAATCTATTTTCCTAAAACCGGGCCAGTAGACATCGACGAAAACTAGCTCACTATAGGCGGACTGCCATAATAGGAACCCGCTAAGTCTCTCTTCACCAGACGTCCTTATGACGAGGTCGGGGTTTGGATTCGGAAGATGAGCTGTATAGAGATATTTCATGAAAGTGTCCTCGTCCAATTGCTGAGAGGACAAAACACCCTGGTTAACGTCCTCAATGATCTTCTTCGTAGCGTCCACGATCTCAGCTCGGCCTGTGTATGCAATTGCCACGTTGAGGAAGTGGTGACTGTAGTTCTTAGTTGACTTCTCAATGTCGACTAATGCTTCCTGCAGACTATTTGGTAAGAGGTCTGTACGACCGAGGATTTTTACACGAACCATGTTTGAATGGAGGCGTCGGTCGGACCCAAGCCTCCGAGCTTCGCCCTCAATGAGTTTGAGGAGACCCTTTACTTCATCGCTTTGTCTCTCGAAGTTCTCCGTCGAGAACACGTACAATGTAAGCGTCTTGATCCCGAGCTCGACCGTCCAGTCGAGGAGTTCCTCTCCTACCTTGGCTCCCATGAAGTGGCCGTCCTCTATCGTCAACTGCTTTTCCCACGCCCATCTTCGATTGCCATCTAAGATGATGCCGACATGCTCTGGCATTGGAAGGGCTCTCACCTGTCGCGTTAGCCATTCCTCGTAGACGGCATAGACTCCCGCGGAGCGGAGTAGCCTATCTAGCGAGTTGTTCTACCTCCGAAGTATTCGAAACTAGTTGGGCTTGGACAAGTGCATTGGAGCAGGGACAGTCATTATGGCGTTCAGGGATATTTGCGACCGCTTCTACAATGACACTATTCAG
>VBBA01000372.1 GCA_005888675.1 Candidatus Bathyarchaeota archaeon
ACCGCCGAGAATCAAATACCGTGGAAAGTCAGCCCAGTGACCGTGAGAGTCGACCGAAAATAAACAGGTAATTTCAAATCAGTAAGATCCCTTCAAAACAGTGTCCCATCGAAATCATCGAAAAAACTATTGGTAAAGCCCAGTTTTCACTCAAAATCCGATCTTTTCCTCGTGAAATCTGAGCGTTGGAGGGGGGGAGGGTATACTGGTTAGAAGAATTTTTTGAGTGTGGGGAAAGAAGTAGAGACTCCAAGAGAACTCGAAAACCGATCAGCTCTAACAGAGTGAAACTATTCGGCCGCACTAAACTTCGCCCAAGGGCTTACTTCCCTATCC
>VBBA01000373.1 GCA_005888675.1 Candidatus Bathyarchaeota archaeon
GGCGCATGAATTATCGCTGGATAGAGAGGCAGTCGTGCCTGGGGGCAGGAAGATGTTGTATGCTCCCGCTTGACCAAGATTCGCAACCATACCCTTCGCTATCCAATCCACCAACGCCGTCTGGATTTGTTGATCGGAGACTTGCTTCGGGGGATCCTGGCCGATCATAATCGCATTAATCAGCCTTCCAATCCCGACACTATACTGTCTTAATCCACCAGAGTAGTCTCGATCTGTCTCAATATCCGCCGTGGCCCTATCCACACTCTTGACCCAAGACGACCCAGCAGTGGTCCCAAAATACTGTCCCCAGTAGACGTTTTGCCACGTATACCCATCTTTCCAGAGAGGACCGCCATTATACTTCACGCCCACCACTTGGGAGGTTGTTCGTGGAGATGGATGTATTCGATGGCCGCATGGTTGAGCATAATGCCATATTCCCGAAGCATGCTGGTCAACCGTCAACTTCACGCCGAGAACGGGGATTCTCATTCGGGTCGTCGTCCCTCTTACGCCAATATGCTCGAAAGTCCTGACCGAACTTCCACAGATTGGGCATGAGGTAACGTCCCGGCAGAGATCGCATCGTCCCAATGCTCTTTCACGCCGAGCACTTCCTCCCGGAACAAAGTCTGTTTATGGTTTGTTGCCGGATAGGGAAAAGGCCGAGCTAAGACGGAAGATGAGCTGGGTTTAGGGGATTGGTTCATTGTGACGCTCGTCTGGACAGATCCAGTGATCACCCTCAAGGAAATTTGCCCTGAGGTAGCATTGACGTCCGTGAGATGTACAGAACATTCTTCCTCGGACCACACTACCAAGACTCAACTTATACTCGTCCACGCGAGGGTCGACCCGACTTTGGAGTGGCGAGCCTAACTCTTCATCATGATTCGAGGTAGGATTAGGATTTCGAGATCGTCGAGGCTCGTGTCGTCGAGAACGGCTCAATATGTGGCCGTAATGTATAATGGTAGAATCCTCAAGTTAAGCGTTCCGCCGACAGATTTCACTTGTATCGAAGGTAGCAAACTTCATCAGTTCAACCGTTTTCCTAAGAATGCAGGCAAGCTCGCTCTTGCAAGAGTATCTCTACAAGATACAGCCAATCAGAGATGGAATGCTCAAGACTGGAGCTACGGAAGACGAGAAAAGGATTGTTGGAGAACACTTCTCCTATCTCCAAGAGTTGATCGGAAAGGGCGTCCTTGTTATGGCCGGACGGACATTAAACATTGACAACAGTAGCTTTGGCATCGTCGTGTTCAGAGCAAGCTCTGACGAAGAGGCACGTGGAATAATGCTGGAGGACCCAGCCGTGAAGAATATGGTCTTCAGAGCAGAATTGTATCCATACCGTATTTCCTTACTCAAAGAGGAAAATGCTGGATTACTAGATTGACCAAAATCATAGTCGAAGACCTTGGAAAGGATCTTGCCTCTGTTCTTACAGAGTTCATGAGGGCGTCCTCTCCCACAGGTGCTGTGGACATCCACGGGACCAGCGTTGATGTAAAAGGGCTGACAAACAAAAAGATCAAGTTCCTACTTCACAAGTTCCTGCACACTAAAGGACTCAATGAGTTCGGAGTCCTAGATACTGCAGGCGTCTTCGAGATCATTCACCTCAAACCAGAAGCGAAGCGCGAGCAAAAGCACGAGAACCTGAAGGCAACCATGCCACACCCTCCTTCACGAGCCAATACTCGGGGCGGACCTCTGAACGCGCCCCGGATGAAACCCTCGGATCTCATAGAGCGTCAGGCCAAACCTATTCGAGGGAAGAAGGTTCGCGGGAAGAGTGGAGGCTAAGCAATGCCTCGATTCGCTATCGGCTCAAGTACAGATTGTCTTCGACATAAAACCTGTAGGGCTCATCTATAGCCTCGGATATTCCAACCCTTGCGGACACACCAAGTCCGAACTTTGCGAACTCCCCGTTGCTTGCTATTTGCAAGCCCTTAGAGTCTACAAAGCTCAGACCGTCATGTTTGTCTCGAGTAATCCCGAGAGCTCTGCACAGCCTTCCGGGACCATTGGTCGAGCTTCGAATATGTTGAATAGGCTCGATTGCTCTTATCAAAACTGCCTCCCCGGGCCGCGTGACAGCGTTGATGCAGTGTACTTGGTGAATGCGATAGATGTATGCTGTTCCTGGC
>VBBA01000374.1 GCA_005888675.1 Candidatus Bathyarchaeota archaeon
TAGATGTCGAAGTCTGGTAGTATTCCGGAGAGGAATGCTAGCCAGGCGGGCAGGTTGACTTGGAATTGGCGGCCGGTGAGTTTGGAGATAAGATAGCTCCAGCATGAATGGCCGAGTAGAAACAAGGTCTGGGTTTACTCTTCTTTGATCCGTGTGGCAGGTGCGTGCATTGTGAGGTGGAAATAAGGGACACGGAGAGGTGGTCTGGGTTCTGAAGGCGTAGATGAGTGGGAGCATTCGGGGCTCGTCCGTCCCGGAATCAGTGTTTTTGTGTCTTGGGAGTTTGTTTGAATGTTCTCCCTTTTTTCGTGGATGCGATCTGATTAGCGATTGTTTCCTGACATGCTCGCCTAACCAACGCAGATGGTTTTTGCCTTGCCAAGGAGAGGATATTGACATTTGCATGAGGGGGTAGCCGTTTTCAAGGGGTTTTACAGGGGATTTCAGGGGGTTTAGAGGATTGGGGAATGGGGCTGTCGACCGAGATTGAGCGATTTGCTCGTGTATTCTTAGGGTGGAGGAAAATAGTGCTCGTTCTACTATGTAGGCTAATATAGAAAATTAGTGGTAGGTAATGGAGGATGCCGGCTGGTTTGTTGGCGAAGTACAGTTCTCTGCTGGCTCTCGCAGTAATTCTCATGTTCTGCATCCCCAGCTCTGTTTCGTCCATCATGAATTCGAGCCAGCTCCAACACTTTGATGGTGGTGAGCTGGCTAGTAATCTGTCCCGTGTGGGCTGGACCGGCACCCGGTATTTGGCTTCGAGTCTATCGAGTCAATCGGACCCTTACAATCAGACCTTGAAGTTGAAGATAGCTGCGGTCGAACCGGTTTTTACAACCACGGCCTACTCATCATTCTACAGTTTCTACAGCAAATATGCAACTAGAAACTTGAACGGAACCATAAAGACAGACCTGAATCTGTTGAACGCGTCTATCGTCCGAGGCTGGGGATGGAGCGACGCACTACGGCGGTTTCTCATCTCCACCACAGCCGGGGACCAATATGACATTGTACTCGGCAGGAATCTCTCGTTCATCTCCGAAGTTAATGTTTCTCAGGCCCTCTTCAGAACGGATGGTACAAGGAACTATGACGTGTTGATTCTCGGCTTCACAGAGTATGTGACAGTTCAGGAATACTACGCGTACAAATCATTCGTGACGACTGGTGGAGTATTGGTCTTGATGGACGCGACGAATTTTTTGGCTGAGGTGCAGTATTATCCGAGAACTCAACATCTCGCCTTGATCAGAGGACACGGCTGGGGTTTCAATGGCACCATGGCCTGGCGTGACATCTTCGATCGATGGCAGAATGAGAATACTAACTGGATCGGCGGCACATTCGGAGTTGGCAGCAGTTCTGGGGCAGGTTACAGTGGAGCGACACCATTAACCGACAATCCCGTGGGCAGAGCGCTCAAGGAAAAATATGGCAGCAGAGTCTTCACGGTGTATCAGGGGCATGAAGAGAACGTTCTCACCAATCTTACTCGGACGAGTATCATAGCAAACTGGGTGCAGACACGGAAACCAGATTTTCATCCTAATGTGGCAACGTATCTGCATTATTACAGGGGTGGGATTGTGGCTGACTTGGGCGTGATGGGCAGCGACGTGATCATGTCCGATGGATCGGTACAGTTCTTCCTGAGTCAGACATTACTGTTCGCAGCAGAGTTTGACTCAGGGGTCACCAATCCTCCGAGTCTTCCGGCTACCACTACGAATATGTCTGATCAAAGTAGCGTCGGAGCCGCTTACAGGCCCTCGCCGGTTGGTAATGTGGTTGTGATGTCTCTTGGGGATAGGATGGTCATGCCTCTCCTATTGGTGGGAATGATACTTCTGGTCTCGTTTCTGGCTGCCGCAGTCTGGCTTCGGAGGCGCGAGCATAGAGCGGTATAGTTTGGTTTCATGTCGAGTGATATTTTGGCGTGGAAGAAGGTAACCGAGAAGCCAATCAATGAATTAGTCTCTCACGTCTCGAGCTTGGAGGGATACTTTCCGGGGTCGAGGCGAATTTTGTTCCCTGGAATAGATGGAGCATCTAAGAGAAGAGGCGTGGTGAACCGGGAGCTGGCTAACCAATTCTAGCCAGTGCGTCCGAAAGTTGATCCGACGATGCTGAGGTCTATGATGTCGATTACGCCGTCATTGTTTAAGTCAGCAGCAGGCAAGTAATTGGGGTCGCCTCTTCTCGCTCCAAAGTGGCTTCCGACTGCTACGAGGTCGATTATATTGACGACGCCGTCACCGTTTATGTCGCCTGGAATGTGGACTTGAAGCAGACTTGTCATCGTGTTGTTAGATATGTCCGTTTGACCTTTGACAGGGAAGACATGTGCGATCATAGTGTAGTTTCCTCTTGGCAGATTCTGGGTTTGAACTGTGAATGTTAGGTTGACTGTTGCGCTTGATAGTAGGGGCGCGGTCTGGTTTACGGAGAGAAAAATTGTTCCGGTAATGTTCTGCAATGAGAATGCGACGGTTATCGTTTCATCGTAGGGGGCATCGTTCTTTACGATGATTGTAGCATTCAACGGTTTGCTTGAGATCTGATTGTACATGATATTTCTCGGGAGGGCTATGCCGGTGATAGACACTTTGGGTAATGGCGGGTATCGTTCCGTGAAGATGTCTTGGTTTCCATTTCGAGTATCCATCCACACTGCACGTGCAGTCGAGGAGGTCAACGCCATCCCGATATAATCCCCGATGAACTGGCCCAGGAAGCCGCAACAGTCAGGGTTGCTCGAAACGCTGGATAATCGGACGTTAGGCGACCAGGCGAGTCCTTGATTGATCGATTCACTGTAGAATATGTCCATATTATGGTTGCTGGGATCTAGGCGCCGGTCGTACCATACTGCTGCTATTTTTCCCGACACAGATTGTATCCAAGGAAAGAACTGGTCGTTAGTGGTAGTATCATCGTTCAGCTTTACGGGTCCGGAGAATGTAGCTGCCCTGTCAGTGGAACGTGTCAGGAATATGTCGCTGTTCCCGTTTCGATAATCGTCCCACGCAATGTATACAGTGCCTGCGACAGGATCAACGGCGAGAGTTGGAAAACTGTTTTCACGAAAACTGCTGTTCGGGAGAGTTGCCGGTAGCGGGATCACAGTTGCTACGGCAATCGGAGCTGAGAAGCTTGTTCCGCCATTTGTCGATTTTGATATCATGATATGGTTGGTGGTAGTGTCTTCCCATGTCACGTAGAGGATGCCGTTAGGCCCGACATATGGAACACTGCCTTGCATTTCGTCCGCGGGAATATTGCTTATCGTGGTGGCGCTGGAGAAGGTTGATCCTCCATCTGAGGATTCGGAGAAGAGGATCACGCCCGGGTTGGTGTTAAC
>VBBA01000375.1 GCA_005888675.1 Candidatus Bathyarchaeota archaeon
ATCCATCATTCAAGAAGGCGACACTGAGATCAAAGAACTGTCCGATGATTCAGTCGAGATTCCAGGAGCTCTACCTTCCCTAGTCACGCCGATTGCGTACGCGGTCCCGCTTCAATTGCTTGCCTACTACGTCTCCGTCGGAAAAGGATATGATCCAGATTATCCGCGGAATTTGGCAAAAAGCGTAACCGTCGAATAGATCCTCCGAAATGACCTGGAGGGTACCAGCAGTGACGGTCGAAAAAAGCGAGCAAGAAGTTCTGGAAGGGAAACTCGACAGGGCAATAGCCGAGGCAGAAACCAAGACCGCCAAAGCTCTAGATTCAATTACCAACAAGACAGAAGATGCCGAGAAGGACTTGTGGGCAGCTGCCGAAGCAGCTGAGTTCGCGAGTCTCGTCTACGCCTAACCTATGGTCTCGAAGATTCAGGCGGAAACACTGCCAGCAGGCGAGAACTTGATGAGACTTCGAGTATCCTAAATGCTGCCTCTCAAAATCTCAAGACTGTCCAAACACATAGAGGAAAAGGGGACAAGGATTCCCTCATGGAAGGCTACAAGCTCCTAAGAGGGACAACCGATGCTCTAAGAAACATCTATCTTGCTTTGACGAGAACCAGTTCGAAGCCGCAGGTTACCGGTTAGCGATTGCTTTCACATTTGCCAGCCAAGTCCAAACGATGATCCGCGTTAGGCGATTTGTTTTGGGGGTTTGGACGGCGATTTCATGGAACGTCCCTTCAAAAGAGGTGGCAACCGTGCCCTCAGAGCTCTCGACACTGGCAGACCCACGAGTCCCCCAGAAACCGCCTGAATCACGTCGCCCGGAAGTTCGGGAAACAACGCTGAGGGTAGGCCAAACAGAAACGCCACAACGAGAAAATACCCAACAACCAGAATGGCACCGCCCAGAAACCAGGCAAGGTATTCTCTTCCTCGAATTCCCTTCTGAGCGACGTAGCCCGCAACGAGACCCTCCAATCCCTTGATGACGAGAGTGAAGGGCGCAAAGTTCGCCGAACCAGAACCAACGTCTGCGAGGGACGAGCCAACTCCCCCGGCAAACGCTCCCACAATCGGACCGAACGTAAAGGCAGAGGTGAAGATCATGATGTCGCCGAAGTTGAAATATCCACCTGTCGCGGGAAAGCGGATTTGAAGTGGCTGGAAGAATGTTACAATGAACACGAACGCAGTCATTACAGCAGTGACTGCTAAGATCACAACTGCCTGGGTTGCGTAATCCTTGATTCCCGCTTCGGACAGACCAGTCAAGCCCTTCCTAGTTCGAGGCTCCTATTTTAGAAATAATATGTTTGCTCTGAAGAGTACGCGGTTTGGCTTTCAAAGCGGCTTTGACAAAGCCGAAGTAAGGCGGAGAGGGTCGACCCAAACGCGACTTGAACTCTGCGTGATATTGCGTTGCTAAGTGGAATCGACTGGCCGGGAGTTCAAGGATTTCCATTCGACGGTTATCGTCACTACTGCCTGAGAACACCAAACCCTTCGCTTCGAACTCCGCAATGTACTTCGGGTTCACTTCGTAACGATGGCGGTGGCGTTCCCAAGCTTTCCCCCTGCCATAAAGATCGTAGGCCATCGTCTTGTCTTTGATCATGATCTCATGGGCGCCTAGCCTCATCGTCCCGCCCTTTGCGGCGACATTGTTCTGTTCCGGCATTAGATAGATGACTGGATTCTTCGCTTCCGAATCAAACTCTGAACTCGTTGCATCATGAATCCCAATATGTCGGGCGTACTCTACAAGCGCGAGGTGCAAACCGAAACATATTCCAAGGAACGGAAGATCATGAGACCTCGCGTATTGTATCGCCTTGATCTTGCCTTCAGCACCTCTTGACCCAAACCCGCCCGGGACCAAAACACCGTCGAATCGTGAAAGCACATTGAGCCTCTCGGGCTCCTTTTCAAAGCGATCGGTCTCGATCCATTCCAAGTTTACATGAGCATTCGAAGCGGCCCCTGCATGCTTCAAAGCTTCGTTAACGCTAACATAGGAATCCGCCAGACCCGCATACTTTCCACATATCGCAATGTTCACCTCACTCTCTGAATGCAAGGACTCTTCGAGAGTTCGCCTCCACTCGTCCCAGCGAGGTATCCGTCCATTTAGTTGGAATCTTCGTGCTAGATAATCGCCCATACCCTGCTCATCCAACAGGGTGGGGGACTGGTAGATGCTTTGCATGTCTTGACTGGTGAATACAGCCGACTCCTCCACGTTGCAGAAGAGAGCAATCTTCCTACTTACCTCAGGCTTCAACGGTGCCTTGGTCCGGGCCACGATAATGTCTGGTTGAACACCGATGCGTCGAAGCTCCTGCACGCTGTGCTGGGTCGGCTTGGTCTTTTGCTCGCCCACGACATCAAGGACTGGGACAAGTGTAACATGAACGTTCACAACATTTGCGGCTCCCTCTTCTAGCCGGAACTCTCTTGCCGCTTCGAGATATGGGAGCGACTCGATGTCCCCGACTGTCCCACCCACTTCAACGATTACGAGATCGACTGCTTCGTCACGGGCAATAGTCCTGAGACGATCCTTGATCTCGTCAGTAATATGGGGAATAATCTGGACGCACTTTCCCAAGAAGTCTCCACGCCGCTCTCGCTCGATAACTGACGAGTATACCTGTCCGGTTGTTATGTTGTGGCTCTTGGGGACATTGATGTCCAGGAACCTCTCGTAGGTTCCAATGTCCATGTCGGTCTCGCCGCCATCCTCGGTGACGAAAACCTCGCCGTGAATGTACGGGTTCATTGTGCCCGCGTCGTAGTTCAGGTATGGATCTATCTTGACTGATGTGACACGAAGACCACGGACCTGACCTATCTTACCGATGCTAGCAGCGATAACGCCCTTTCCAATCCCCGACATGACGCCGCCGGTGACGAATACGAACTTCGCCAAAGGGTAACATCGAAAGGATGGGACACAGGTTCAAAAATCTAACGCTCAAGGAACCGTCTACGGAATCCCTCATGACCCAATAGGCAGGGCCAACCGGACATTACTAGGAATGGATCTCTGATCAGTTTCCTGCTAGGCCACGAGTCTTGGCCTCAAGTGTCCGACGCTCAGGCAATTTCAGCCCGGCCTTGGACCAATCGTCTAGGAACCTCTTCAGACCGATGTCAGTCAATGGATGCTTGACCATCTTCTCCAAAACATCAGCAGGCATGGTTGCAACGTGAGCCCCTAGCTTAGCAGCTTCGACTACATGAACAGGGTGGCGAATGCTTGCGACAAGCACCTGAGTCTCAATATTATAGTTCCGATAAATCTGCAAAATCTCCTCCACTACACTCATTCCAACATGCCCAGCATCATCCAATCGTCCGATGAACGGACTCACGTAACCAGCACCAGCCTTCGCAGCAAGCAAGGCCTGGTTC
>VBBA01000376.1 GCA_005888675.1 Candidatus Bathyarchaeota archaeon
GAAGCTACTTTCTCTCAACGTCCCTATTGATTCAGACGGAAAAGTGCTCGACCGTATCTTTCAGCGCCCCTAACCCTAATTGCCAAGTAATAGTCCATACGCCTCCTGCTTCAATCTGCCCTCCTCTATCATACCCTTCAAACGACCATTGTCCAGCAACTTTTCGATCTTCATGCCAGTGGACAATTTGCCGGACTTCCACCTTTGCAACTCCGGTCCGAACATACGCGTAAGATATTGCGCAACCTCGTCAACAACTTCCTGCCCATTCTTTGACTTCGCTTCGACCTCCACCTCGTCAAGCATGATATCCCCAACTTCGAAACGGTAAGTCACAGAGTCTATCGCCAACTCAGCGAGCGTTGCTCCTTCTACGGAAACGATTTCCCTAGATACTCTTTTCGTCTCCCGGTCCTGAATAACGATCAGACCCAGTTTCTTCATTGAATCTGTCGGATCGCCTACACCAGGAGCATTCGTTTCGAGTCGGATGCCACGACTAGATATTGCCTGAATTATCTTCGACAAAGAAGAAGGCGACCAGTCGAGTTCGGTTTCTCGTCTCTCGTTTCTATTCCTCGTAAGCAGCCCAGGACTTTGCTTCAGAGTAATCCTAGCAAGACTCCCCAAATACCTCAACCTTAGATTCAGCCTGCGTCTGCTCAGTGAGTGGTCTGGAGTATCGAAGTACAAATCACGAAGGTTCTCTATTCCCTTTCTTACAAGACGGTAATCACCGAGAGAGGTCAATTCTGATATCTTTTCCATAACACTCGCCGGATTAAGGGACCTAACCATCAGAACAAGCTCATACTCAGCATGACTGGACTCAGACAATGACAAATCCCCTACAACCGATCAATTTTAGCGATCGTGATTCTCACTCGGTGTTTCAAAAGATGGATGATCAGAGTGGGGCCGGTGGGATTTGAACCCACGACATCCGCCGAGTCTGCGATTCCCGTCTACGGGTTTCCTCGCTAGTCAACGCGCTCCCGAATATCATCATTCCCTTCCTTGGGGTCTGCAAACCCGATCTGGGCTTGTTCTGGGATTCTGGAGCCCGTCGTCATCCCTGGCTAGACTACGGCCCCGGTCGGTGCGAAGCACTTTATCGCCTGCACATGTCTCGCTGACAAAACTCTCGCTATAAATGTACCCAGGGCGGAGGAGTACTTTGCCTTCCCAGTCGAAGCTAGGAGAATGCCTAATCGTGAGAGTGCTCTTCTTCCTTCTGAGCTATGTAGGTCCTTGTCTCGGGAACGTACCATCTTGTTTGTTCCCTGAATCTATGCCAGAAATCATGGAATGCTGTGAGGTCTCGAGACTCCACGACAATCATTCCGTTGTAAGTGGTTCCCCAAATGTGGGCATACTCTCCAACGATCGCGATGTCCTTTGACAGTTTCTTCTTGAACTGATCCCATTCCACAGTTGCCTTTTTCTTGTCTGCGTCGCTCAATGGTCGAACCCTATAGAAGATGAGGAAAGCGTATACAGGCATACTTTACCAGCAGGTTTCGTCTCTCCACTAGAATCATACAGATAATACTTTCCACGAATCGCCTCATCGTCTCCGCGAACAAGAAAAGCACGCCTCAGGCCACCCATCCTCCTTCTGCCTCAGATAGTCTCCAAAGATCCATGGTCAGGGGGCAGTGGACACACACCCACAGAATCCATCTATCTCGGCAAGGCTTATCTAAGCCCCAACCAAGATTTTCCGATTCAGAGGTCGGGGTTGGCGGCCATAGCTGGGAGCTAGGACCCGTACCCATTCCGAACACGGAAGTGAATCTCCCAGGCGATCTTTGTGGTAGTGTGGTGCGAGAGCCCACGCGAAGCCTAGACCGCTGCCAACTCCACTCTACAATCACACGCAAAAGACCGCGAGTACTCCGATTGATTGTCCACAACCGACGAAGTAATATCGGCGATGTTTCCGGGAAAATTATAATCAACGTTTATAACGACCATGCAGCCATAACAACATAACAGTTCGAGGACAGCCCTGATTGACGACAACTGTTTCACTGCAGGGACCGTTGGGAATAGACATCGGCGGTACGTTCGGCCAAATTCTCCAAGTCGTCATCTCTCTGTTCTTCATCCTCTTCATCTTCTTCGGCCAGAAAATCACCATGCGCATGTACCTCCTCGAAATTGATCGAGGACTGAAACGGCTCGATATCCTCCGCGGACAGGCTAAGGACTTGAGCCTGAAAACGATCAAAGATGTTGGCAAACCCTCCGTTGATCCCGGCCCACAGCTCAACGTTTTGATGGAACAATTCCTAATCACACCGGTTGACATGGACCCCACTGGAATCGTCGGAAAGTTCGACCATTTGCTCGATGTCCGCGACCAAAAATTCAAGGACGATGTCCGGAAGATAGCGCCGAGCGCTGATGACGCTCAAGTCAATAATCTTGAGAATCTCGTCGAAGCCTCTTGGGCGTTGAACACGATCTACCGAATCGTTAGACACTTTTACCTGCTGGGACGAAAGACAAGCAGCTTCTTCATCATCATACAGTTGCAAAGCCTACTTCCGTTAATCATGCAAGAGGCTGAAGCCTACCTCGGTGCCGCGAAGGCCTTTGCAGAGGGGCAGCCGATAGGTGACGGGATCGGCCCACTCGTAGCCTCAAGATTGATGAAGGACCACGAAAAGCGCAAGGTGCAGAAGGACGTTGTTGTCGCCGAGACAACCCTAGAAGAACGCCACATCATAGCGCTTAAGGCAGAAGGTCCGGGTGGGAACGTTGGCAAGCCCGGAGACGCGATCAAGTCCCTGATCGAGGAGAATCCGGGGAGGGTAACCATGGTTGTAATGGTAGACGCTGCCGTCAAATTCGAAGGAGAAAACTCAGGAGAGATAAGCGAAGGTTATGGGGCCGCGATTGGAGGCATAGGCACTGAGCGTTTCAAGATCGAGGAGACCGCGACTAACAACCGCATACCCGTTTACGCGGTCATCGTGAAAGAGAGCATTCAGGAAGCGATTACACCGATGAAAAAGGAGATACTGGAGGCTGGCGAAAAGGTGATCGAGAGGATTAAAAGGCTCGTTATTGAGAGGACGAAGCCTGGCGATACCATAATTGTTGCCGGAATCGGCAACACTATAGGCATTGGCCAGTAGAAAGCGTCAAAGGCCCGGCCAAAG
>VBBA01000290.1 GCA_005888675.1 Candidatus Bathyarchaeota archaeon
CGTAGCCGTGGCAATTGGCTATGGAATCAAAGAAAAAGCAAGCCACCTGGGAAAGTACGGCGCCGACAAGGTACTAGTTGTCGATAATCCCGATCTCAAGACTTACCATCCAGACTACTATCGAGCGATTGGGCTGGAAGTCGTTCGCAAAACCAATCCGGGCATCGTCCTCATGCCCGCCACCTCATCCGGCAAAGACCTCGCTCCAAGGCTCGCAATTCAGTTGAACACTGTTGTTGCTACTGAATCAACCAAACTAGACATCGAGGGCGACAGAGTCGTCGCGACGAGACCAGTCTACGCGGGCAAGGCGTTTCTACGCGTCACAATGAATAGTATCCCGTTCATGGCTACACTTAGGCCAAACGCATTCAATGCCAAAGAGGCCCCCTCTCAGAAAACCCCACAGGTCGAAGAACTGCAATTCAACAAGCCACAGTCCCGAATGACAGTACACGAATATCATGCACATGCTGGAAAAAAGATGGATCTGACCGAGGCAAGTGTAATCGTCTCAGGAGGGAGAGGGATGGGCGGACCGGAGAATTACAAGATCCTCGAGGAGCTTGCCGAGACATTGGGTGGCGTTGTTGGTGCATCCAGGGCCTCGGTGGATGCGGGATGGCGTCCCCATTCCGATCAAGTGGGACAGACAGGACGGACGGTCTCACCTACTCTCTATATCGCGTGTGGAATATCCGGCGCTATCCAGCATCGGGTGGGAATGATCAACTCGAAGGTCATCGTGGCAATCAACAAGGACCCGGATGCACCCATCTTCGGCTTCGCGGATTATGGAGTCGTAGGGGACGTCTTCCAGGTTGTGCCTGCCTTGACGAACGAGCTCAAGAAATATCTCGGGAAATAGCATAGAAGAATTCTCGATATCGCATATCAGTCTTAAATCCCAGTAGTTCCGATCCCGATTTGCACCTTTGATCGTCAAACGCGTTGCTGAGCTAGTCCCAGAGAAAGTTGGAGACTTCAAGCGTTGGCATCTCTCCCGAGCTGAATCTGGCCACCAATTAGCAGTAAGATACGTTGAATGCACGGGGATCGTCCCACCTCATGAGCATGCAGTGGAGGAGACGTTGTACTATATTTCCGGCAGAGGGCTTGCACGGATAGACGATCGACAAGTTGCTGTCGCACCCGGAACAATGCTGGTTATCCCACCAGGTGCCGTTCACAGCTCGATACGAGAGGGCATCGAGCCCCTGCGGTACCTGGCAATATTCATAGGCAATCCAGACTTCCGGTTGTAAAATGAGCAACAACGCTCCCGCATACCATAGGCCCGTACTTCTTCTGGACGAGGGACTGCCCTATGGCTTGGATCGATTTCTGAAAGATGAAGGCTGGGATACGGAGAAGGTCCCACCAGGGACTGATGATACAGAGATATTGAAGCTCGCTAAGGAACGAGGGTTAGTTGTAATAACTCAAGATAAACAGCTAGTGAGCAGATTGAGATTCCAGAGAGTAAAGTGTGTCGGGATTGGAGTCGAGGACATTCTGCCGGTCGTGCTCGAGAGACTAAGGGACATCAAATAAATCTGATGGTCCAATTGACAGACAACGAAGAATCAAACGGGGAATACCGAGCATACTTGGAAGAAGCCTGCTTCCATCTACACAAGAAAGGTCTCAGCTTCGAGGAACTCTCGACGAAACTAGAGTTACAACCTGGCGAGGCTGAACAACTCTACCGATCCTACGAGAACAAGCTCAAAAACGGATCAGTTGTCGAGGACGTCATTGACAGCAGATTATGGGCCGACGTGCACGACGATGCGACCGGGAATGAGAAGATCACTTTTGCAAGAGACAATGGATTCTATCACTGCAAAAGGTCGGATCTCGAAGAGATGGACAGTACAGCGCTAATGGCAATCTTTGAGACAAGCAAGAAATTCCTCGACTATGACATTTACAAACGCTATTTGAACAGTAAACCACCAGTTGGATACGACCCCATGGCGCTTCAGAGACAAGTAAGCCGAGCAACGACACTCATTGAAGAGATTCTCAGGCAGAGATACGATCGAGAAAAGAACTCCAAGAAAGAGTCCTCATCTGATCATTAAAGCTGAATAATCCATCATCCTCCGATGACAACGAGCAAAAACTAGATGTCCATGGAAGGGTTCGAGGTAGCAGTCGTTGGAGCCGGGCCAGCCGGCAGCGCGGCCGCCTTAACCCTCGCGAAGGAAGGCGTACAAGTCCTTCTTCTCGAACGAGGGAGTTTTCCCGGGTCGAAGAACGTCTTTGGGGGCAGAATCTACACCTACGCTTTGAAACGCCTGCTGGGTGATCGTTGGAAACAGGCTCCGATAGAACGGTTCATCAGGAAGGAAGGCATCACCTTCATGACGAACGAGAACAGCTTTACCGTCGAGTTCGAATCTAAAGAGACCCAAACAAGCTTCACAGCGATACGGGCCAGGTTCGACAAGTGGTTGGCCGAGGAGGCAGAGAAAGCCGGGGCTTCTCTGATCAATGATGTCCGAGTAGACGATCTAATGATGGACAATGGCCAAGTCAAAGGCATCATCGCCGGTCAGGACAAGATCCCGGCGGAGGCCGTTATAGCATGTGATGGGACGACAACAAACCTGGCTCGCAAGGCGGGTCTGATCACAATGCTGAATCCCGAGGAGATATCGATTGGCATGAAGGACGTCACGGAACTCCCGGCTGAGACGATAGAGGAGCGTTTGGGATTGGAGTCGGGTGAAGGGATGGCCCATGTCTATGCCGGCTACCCAACCAAGGGGCTCCGAGGTGGAGGATTCCTGTACACCAACAAGAATAGCCTAGCCTTAGGATTGGTGGTCGGTGGAGATGACGTCTCTCTTAAGGCAATACCCTCACATACATTGATGAACACGTTTCGGGAACATGCGCGTATCAAGAGGCTTGTTCGCGGCGGAAAAACGCTGGAATATGATGCTCACATGATCCCAGAAGCCGGACCTGGAATGATTAGTCGACCGTTTACGGGAGGAATGTTGGTAGCAGGCGATGCTGCTGGTCACTTGTTGAATAATGGCTACACCTTCCGAGGCGTTGATATGGCGATCATGGCAGGAATAGCAGCCGCAGAAACCATTCTCGAGGCACGCAAGAAGAAAGACTATTCCGCAAACTCGCTCCGTTCCTACACAAAGAGACTGAAGAGCGAGCCTTCATTGAAGGACATGTACACATTCAGCAAGGTTCCAAACTATTTGCGAAACAGACGGTTATACTCCGTCTATCCTGAACTTGTCTGTTCAGCGGCAGAAGCGGTTTATCGTGTGGATAGTAAGGGCAAGAGGAAGATATACAAGGAGTTGAGAGCTCAAACGAAGGG
>VBBA01000291.1 GCA_005888675.1 Candidatus Bathyarchaeota archaeon
TCGGAGCAGCCAAACTCCTCGCCAACCACAAGGACGAGCTTCAAGGCACAGTGAAGTTCCTCTTTCAACCAGCTGAGGAACAAGGGGGCAGGGGAGGAGCGAAACCAATGATCGAAGACGGCGTAATGAAGGACCCCAAGGTCGACTATGTATTTGGCCTTCACATAGACGGCGATCTGAACTCTGGAGTGTTTGGTCTCAAAGGAGGTGCGA
>VBBA01000292.1 GCA_005888675.1 Candidatus Bathyarchaeota archaeon
CTCTGCTCCTCATCAAACAATTGATCCTGTCTATGTCGCGGCCCAAGTGATAACCGCGCTTCAAGGGGTCTCAGGGAGAATGATCGATCCCGTCCAGCCTTTCGTGGTCACGATAGGATCCGTCCATTCAGGGACTAAGGAGAACATCATACCAGACGAGGCAGTCCTTCAGGGGACGATCAGGACATTAGACGAAGCGACGAGAAAGAGGGCGAAGGCGAAGGTGGAGCAGGTCGCCGAGGGTGTCGCTAGGGCATTCGGCGCCAAGGCAACTGTCGAATTCGAGAAAGATGCCTATCCAGTAACAATCAACGATGAAAAAGTAACGGAGCAGGCTCGGAAGAAATTGAGACAGATACGTGGCACAAGGACGATTGTAAAGGAGCCAATACTTGGAGGAGAGGACTTCTCCAGATTCCTAAACGAAGCTCCCGGCACATTCTATTTCCTCGGAACAAGAAATTCTGCGAAAGGATGCACTTATCGAAACCACAGCTCAAAGTTCAAGGTTGACGAGGACGTTCTCAAATATGGAACCGCTTCACTGGCCCTGTTGGCGACAGAGTTCACGAAACCAACAGGCATAGAGAAGGAATGACAAGGCTACTCCACGCTAGCAGATACGAGATCAAGCCTAGAAAGAAAGTTGTTCTAGACGATTATGATCCCAATGACACGTCAGGTTTTGAACGCAAGGATCAGGATGAGAAGGATCCAAGAAACTCAACGAGAAACTAAGAGAACTTCAAGAGAAGCTCTACGCAGAACACAAGAAAAAAGTCCTAGTTGTACTCCAAGCGATGGACATTGGCGGCAAAGACGGAGTCATCCATCGAGTCTTCCAAGACGTAAACCCGCAAGGAGTCCGAGTCGCCCATTTTGGAGTACCCACACCCGAGGAAAAAGACATGACTTTCTCTGGAGAATACACAAGCAGGTCCCGGGAAACGAAGAACTAGTCATTTTCAACCGTAGCCACTATGAAAGCGTACTCGTCGAAAGAGTCCACGATTGTCAGGGCTGCTTATTTTGCCCAGAGACACATCTTGCCGTCGGTAAAATGCGCATGCTTTGGGAAGGCATCCTGTTCAAACATTCTCAGCTTGCATTGAACGCCATGCGTTGGACAAACCGCTACGCAGAGACGCATATCCTTCTCGACGGTCATTGTCGTCATTATTCATGAACCGAGGCTATGTGGGCTCTAGGGCTTATTGTTCTTATCCCCCTGAAGCGGGAATTGACGAGCGTTTTTGAATTCGGGGGAGAGAAACAGTTGTATGGGCGAGTCCGGCAGTTTTCTTAAGTAGAAGCTTTACCTCTTTCCCGCCGAGATAGTTATGCAGGTAGCCGCGCAGGCTGGGAAGACCGTTCAGGAAGTTAAGCAATATGACCTGTTCATGGACGTCGACTTTACTGGTCTCAAGTACACCGGCAAAGTGACTATCGATCTCACTTCAACTGGGGACGTGAATCTCGACGCTGTAAACCTACAAGTCCTAAGCGTCAGATCCGGAACCAGGAATATCCTATTCAAACAAAATGGACCTGTTGTTGAGATTCAAACCGGCAGATTCTCGGGACCATTAGAGGTCGAATACAAGGGCAAGGTATCAGACAATTTCACTGGACTCTACAAAGCATCCTTTGGAGAAGGATACGTGCTCTCCACTCACTTGGAAGCGGTGCAAGCTCGCAAAGTACTTCCTTGCGTTGATCATCCCGCTTACAAAGCGCATTTCAAAGTCACAGTCCGGACCGACGATGATCTGTCAGTTATCTCAAACATGCCCATCGACTCCGAGAAGATCGAAGGCAACAAGAAGATCACATCCTTCCAGAAAACGCCGAAGATGAGCACCTACCTCCTCTATCTAGGCATAGGAAAATGGGTCGAGAAAAGAGATCACCGGGGCAAGACCCAGCTCTATTCCGCATATGCGAAACGATCGAAGGGCGAGATCAAGATGGACTTCGCCTTCGAAGCGGCAAAGAAAGTCCTCGACTATTACGAATCATACTTTGGTATCCCCTACGAACTACCCAAACTCCACCAGGTCGCTGTCCCGGAATTCGCGTACGGCGCAATGGAAAACTGGGGCGCTATAACCTATCGAGAGATACGCCTGCACGTTGACAAGGACACGACCGTCCAGACCAAGAAAGCGGTTGCAAGCGTCATTGCCCATGAGATTGCCCACATGTGGTTCGGCGATCTCGTCACGATGAAATGGTGGGATGACATATGGCTCAATGAAAGCTTCGCGACATTCATGGGCCAGAAATCCATCGACTCCGCCTATCCACAATGGACCATCTGGCAAGACTTTGTCCGGACACAAACCGCCGGAGCCCAAGCTAGAGACGGCTTGAAGAGCACCCATCCTATCGAGGCCAAAGTCAGCGACCCCGCAGAAATCGAGGAGTTGTTTGACGAGATCAGCTACGGCAAAGGGGCCAGTATTCTGAGAATGATCGAGGCCTACATTGGTCCCGACAACTTCCAGAAAGGAGTGGCAAACTACCTCCAACAGTTCCGATACTCCAACGCCGCCGGTCGAGACTTCTGGACCCGGCTTCAACAAGCATCCGGGACCGAGGTGAACCGGATAATGGAAGCATGGATCAGCAAACCGGGCTACCCGATTGTAACCGTCTCCTTGTCGAACACTAAGCTAAGTCTTGAACAGGAAAGATTCCTTTTAGCGGGAGGCATAGAGAAACAAACCTGGCCTATTCCGGTCACGATGACCGTTGACGGCAAAACTCAACGGTTCCTCTTCGATAAGGAAAAATCCGAGATCAACCTAGCCTCCACTCCGAAATCTCTAAAGTTGAACACTGACCAGACCGGATTCTACCTCGTCTACTACCAGGGAAAGGACCTCCAAGACCGGTTGTGGAGCAGCAAGCTCTCAACACTCGACAAATGGGGATTGGCCAGTGATGCTAAACAGTTCCTATTCTCCGGAAAAACACCATTCAAAGAATACTTGGCGTTGGTTGAACGATACCAGAATGAACAAGAATACCTCCCCGCTTACGAGATCTCCGACCAGCTCACGCTTCTCTATCAGATTGCTCCCAAAGGTCCTTCAAACGAAGAGGGACGACAACAGTTCACTCCTCAGAGGAATAGTCGCAGCGAGACTAGTCTTACTAGATGATAAGTACGCGAAAGAGGCCTCGTCCAGGTTCAAGGACATAGCCGATGTCGAACCGGACATGAAGGAATCAGTAATCATTGGCTATGCGAGATCAACAAACGACTACGACGGTCTCCTAGACCGATACAAGAAGAGCACAACCGACGAGAACCGACTACGATATCTGGAGGCACTCACAAGTTTCAAGAAACCAGAACTGATCGCCAAGACACTGGACTTCGCATTAGGCGGGAACGTAAAACGGCAGGACATCCGGAACGTGATCTCTTACGCCACCAACAATCCCGAGGCTAAGGACGTGACCTGGCAATGGTTCAAGACCAACATCGAGAAACTAATCAAGATATACGAAGGGACAGCCCAGCTGTCAGGCACAATGCGAGCCTACGTGTCAATCCTCGGCGTCGGTCATGTCAGTGAAGCTGAAAGATTATTCAATGAACACCCGATACCTGGTGCGGATGCCACACTCGAAAGACTCAGGATCCATGACAGGCTCGCAAGAGTGGTCTCTACCAGCTAAAACCCAGTTGAGCCAATGACAATGGACTAGCCTAGACGAGTCTACTAGAAAGAGCTAGTCATCATCGTCTCCAGAGTCTCGCGTTATCTATGCGACGGTTGATGCGTCCGCTCCACACTAGAGCCCAAAATACCATCCTACAAAGTTTCGATCTCTTTTCTATCTTAGGTCGGAATGTTTAGCCATTGAATCGGCGATCACTCTCAGGTGCTCGGCATTCCTCCAAAGCTTGGCACGATCAATCCTGTACGCTGGAATGACATGCCTTCGTTCGATCCCTCTGTTTTTTCTGCCCGGCACTGCAGCTAGCATGGATACACCGATGCCCACTGCGATTCCAGCAACGCTACGTGAGTTCTTGAAGTCCTGAGTGATGGTATGGAACGCGATTGAAATAGAAAGGACGTGCGCGGCTTGCAGAGCCACGATAACACCTGCAATCAATACTAATATCCTCATTGAGGACGACCAAGTTCCCATTCTCGAATTTCACCTTCCCTCTGGGACAGAGCCTCCCGTAATAGCTCAACACAATTGAACACTGACTCATGAGGACTGGAAATTATTACCCGAAAACCATAGAAAGAGTAGATTGTCCCAATGCTACCCTCTAATAGCCACTGGGCATGAGTCACTTCACGAGGGAAGCTCCGGTAACGCCCTGCCAATTGCCCTACTATCTCCAAGGTATCAGTGGTGCTATCAGGGTTATCGACCGAGGAAGAGCCTAGAGACCTGGACACCGAGAACGAAGAGGTTCTCACTCTCTATGACGACATCAAGAAAATACTAGAGAGGTATACAAAGCCCGAGGTCAAGACCAAACAAGAACAACCCAGCATCCTAAGGGAAACAAAGAGCATACTGCCATGCAGTAGAATCCTCAAGGTGGAAATCGAGCGAAAACTGGTCACTGTCACTGTAATGAAATCAGATGGTGAGATTTACCAACTCAAAATACAAGCAACTGAAGAGTGACATTGGCCCGCTTTTAGAGGAAGCTGGCGCATTCTTCGCTGCAAGCGTATCTCTTTCTCAGCATCCCCTTTTCGATCGTGCATCTCAGACAAACTGTCTTGCCGCAATGTTCACAGTCGCGTCTGTGCAACTGGCACGTATAATGACTGCAAGAATTCAATCCACATTTCATGCAGACTTTTTCAATCCCGAGCGAACATTTCGCAGTATGCTCGACACATGCCACATGCCCACACGAAAGATCGG
>VBBA01000293.1 GCA_005888675.1 Candidatus Bathyarchaeota archaeon
ACATCAAAAAACTCGGTCTTGTAGAAGAGATACCTACGTCTCTTACCAAGAAGAAATACCTTGATATCGAAGAGAGGTTGAGACATTTCTCTAAAGAGATAGATATCCCCATGGCCGATCTGGATCTTCTGTTCTGGTCAAAAGAAACCGGCTGGGTATTCAAGTAAAACAGAGAACAGGTGTACGAGCTCTGGGAAAGATCGG
>VBBA01000295.1 GCA_005888675.1 Candidatus Bathyarchaeota archaeon
CGCCAGCTACATCGAAACCTTCGCAGACTACTCAGTAACAGTCGCACGAAATGTCCAGAAAGAGACTCCGATCCCGAAAGGGCACCAGATTCTCTTGGAGAAGGCTGGCGCCTTGATCAACATGATGTACCGTGATGCTGTGGGTGCGGTCCTTTCTAGGGATATGAAGCTGGTATCTTCGACCACAAAGAGGTTCGAGGAGTCAAAGAAGCTTCTCTCACAGGCGGAGTCGACAATAACCAAAGCCCCAAGACCACTAGTCAATCATCTCGTTGCCGTCCTCATCGCGATGAACAGGATGAGTGAAATCTCGGTCGACATATCCGACCTGACTCTGACAAGATAGGGGCCCGCCTACGAAGATTGATCGCTGCCC
>VBBA01000294.1 GCA_005888675.1 Candidatus Bathyarchaeota archaeon
CAGCTGGATAGTCAGCTCCGCCGACGAGGCTGTCAAGACTTTTGAAGACATCAAGAACAAACACACTGTATCACTGGTGATAGTTACGGATCCCGTTTTCGACTGGATCAAAGATCATATGGGAAAAGGCAAGAAAGAGATCGAGCTTCCATTGGTTGTTTCCGTCCCAACAAGGAAAGGAGGCGGAGGACGCCCACAAGTTGATCTTCTCGCCGATCTGATCAAAAGAACGGTTGGCGTGGAAATAAGGGTCCAATAGGACCATACCGGGAAGGTACGAGCGGTCTAAATAACCGGCATTCATCCACCTCTATCAAAAGGGGGCATGGTTCAATGTCCATGCGAGCCCTCGTTGTAGAATCCAAGATCCCAACTGTCCCTTCAAGGGCCGAAGAATGCCGCAGCATGGCGGAAAACATAGGGTACCAAGTGATCGATACCATTGTCCAAAAACGGAAGAGTATCCATCATTCCTACATTCTCGGCCCGGGAAAATTGGAAGATGTCAAACAAATAGTCAAAGAGAAGAATATCGCGTCCGTAATTTTCGCTAATACCCTATCTGGAGCTAGGATTTTTGAGGTAACGAGGTTCCTAGGTGGAACCGACATCAAAGTAATTGATCGCAACCTCCTGATCCTTGAGGTCTTCGAGAAAAGGGCCATGACGAAGGAAGCGAAGCTGCAGATACGTCTCGCAAAGATGCGGTACACGTTTTCCTGGGGAAAGGAGTTCCTACGGATGAAAGGATTCACAGGTGAACAAGTGGGCTGGTCGGGTCCCGGACAATATCCGTATCACGAATACGAACGCGAGGCTCGAAAGCGGATCTCGCGCTTGGAACAGGAGCTGAAGGACGTCTACGCGAAGAAACAAACACTTCGCGAGCATCGAAGAGAACGTGGATTCCCAATAGTGGCATTGGCTGGATACACGCAGAGCGGTAAAACGACATTCTTCAACAGGCTCGTGTCCGAAACCAAAGACACTGGTCTTGGACCCTTCACGACCCTCTCAACATTCGCAAGAAAGGTACAATATAATGGTGGAAAGATGGGGCCCTTCGATTTCATCCTTGTCGACAGTATAGGATTCATCGAGGACATGCACCCAGTAATCATGAAAGCATGCAACACTACCTTAGGTGAAATTACCAACTCAGACCTCATCCTCCTCTTCGTCGACATCTCGGAGGACCTTGAAACGATATTCCGGAAACTAACCGCATCTTATCAGACACTGCGAAAGATTGCCGCGGACACCCCAGTGATCATTTGCGCCAATAAGATTGACCTCACAAATCCTATCCAATTGGACGAGGCGAGAAAACTTGTCGGACGTGTCTTCGGCGGAACCCCTATTGTTGACGCGAGCGCGCTGAAAGGAGAGAATGTCGACCAGGTTGTAGGCCTCGCCTTCCAGCACCTGAACGGCGGAACAGTCCCAAAGTCGCTCCTCTAGAGCTAACAGACAACTCATAGTAGACTGCATAGAAACCCTAAATTCTCAGTTGGCTCAATCTAGAGCCGTAGAGTAAAAGATGGAGCTTAGGAAGCTACAACGTACGCCCGACGGCACCTACTTGGTAACCATACCCAAAGCCTGGGCAAAAAGGGCAGGATTAGGAGCGGGGTCTGTAATCTCATACGAAGAGAGACAGGACGGGCGACTATTATTGTCGCCAAAGATCGATGAGGAAAGGCAACCATTGGAGACCATGATCGAGGCATCTGCCTTGGTCAGACGAGAAATAATCGAGCGCTACCTTCTGGGCTACGACATAATCCGCATACAAGCGAAGGATACGATAACACCGGAATTACGTGACGAGGCCAGGCGAACGACAAAGAGACTCGTCGGGCTCGAAGTACTGGAAGAGGACTCGAAGAGAATGGTCATCCAATGCCTAATCGAGCCATCGCTGCTAATACCTGAGAAGATTCTACGCAGGCTCGAAATGCTCTCAATGCCCATGCAACTTGACGCCACAAGAGCATTTGTAGACAGCGACCTTGAGCTTGCGAAGAATGTCACGGAAA
>VBBA01000296.1 GCA_005888675.1 Candidatus Bathyarchaeota archaeon
TTCGACGCTTTTCCGACAGACTCCTCGTCAACAAGGCAGAACAATGATTCGCCAAGCATCATCATACTTGACATGAATCCTTGACTCGCAAGATACCTCATCGCGTGATCAAGCCTAGCGCTCTTGAGCGACAGACATTCGGTGAACCTTCTCGAAAGCTTGACAAATCTCTCGCTGTCTGGCTTCTGGAGAAATCGTGAAACGAGATTCTCCGCACAGGAGTTTACTCGATCACTCAAACTAACATTTCCGAGAACTCTCGTCTTCCGGAATGGTCCAAAGCTACCTGAGACAACTCGCGACTCCTGCCCAAACCTAAACCGTTGGGTTGAGCCAATGCCTGGAGCACCAGGTTTCAACCGTACCACAACTCCTCCGGTGAACTCCGACGCCACTGTCCCAAGTCCAGTTCGAGCTTCCACTTCTGCCACGTGTGCGATTTGGGCCGCTTCGAGCCGTTTGAGAGGCTGGCCAAGGTTTTCATTAATTGCGAATGCTAAGCTCAACGCCCCTGCGCCGCTAGTCCCGTAACCGCATCCGACTGGTAATTCGCTCGAATGGGACACCCTAGCGCTGAATGTTCCGACCTTCTCTCGGAACTTCCGTAGGACGATTCTCGAAACAACTGCTCGTTCGAGCGGTCTCCCATTCAGAAGGATCAAATCTTTGCGATGAGAACTCGGATTCAGTGTTACGCGAGTTGTAACCCCCTGCTCGACACAAATTCCTGTTCCTGTTGATCCGATCCGATTAGCATCCTTGAAGCCGTCGTGTATTCGGAAGAAGCCTGTAATCTGGCACGGTGAGAATGCAACGCTCGTGCCTGCCATCCAGCGACTCTTTCTCCGCTAGACGAGACGTACGGGTTGGACTTCATAGCTTCCCGGCTATTCTCAGTTTGACTCTAAAGACTACGTATCTACCCTTATGACCGCCCGGAGGAACTCTTCTGTTATCATTTCTCTGGCTTGTATATCCCGCTGACCCATTGAGTCTCCCCCCTCAAAATACAATTCCATTCTGATTTGATACTTAGTCACGAGGGTTTATCCAACAGATCTGGCAGATTAGTAGTATGTTGAGGTCTCGCCATGTCCAACGAACTCTTGAGGACCTTCGACCCTACCTTGCGCCACTCATTGTCCTATTACTAGTATCACTGTTGGCCATTCCGATAACGCTGATCGTTCCTCTTCCCATCAAGATCTTGGTTGACAGCGTTCTCGGTTCCCAGTCATTGCCCAGATATCTCACAATTGTTGTAGGATCGCAAGTCTCCAAAGGGTTCGCGATATGGCTCGCAATCAGTATGCTCTTGGGTACCGCAGTTCTGACTTGGCTGCTGAACCTGGTGAATGTCTGGTACAGCAGCAAAGTTGGAAATCGGATGACGCTTGACGTTCGGGCACGCTTGTTTCGACAGATGCAGCGTCTCTCGATTGCCTACCATGATACTATGGGGGCTGCAGACTCAGCGTATCGGACTCTTCGGAATCGATAGCCTGATTCCCCTAGCAACTTCTATCCTAACACTTGCGGCAATGATTCTTGTTATGGTTTACCTGGACTGGCAGCTTGCTCTGATCGCTTTGCTCGTCTCTCCTTTGATGTTTGTTCTTACGTTTGTTTTTCGGCCCCGGATTCGGGCCGGGTGGCGAAGGTTTAGGGCCTCGGAGAGTGCCGCTATGGCAGTTGCTCAAGAGAGCCTAGGTGCCTCCAGACTGGTGAAGTCGTACGGTCAGGAGGAGCGGAAGAACGAGCAACTCGTCTCTCACTACAATGATAGTCTCACTGCACAACTCAAAGTCCAGGTGGACGTCGCGTTCTACAGTCTACTTGTGGGCGTTGTGACAGCTGCCGGTCTAGCGGCTGTGCTCTACATAGGCATCGGGCACGTTCAAGCAGGCATCCTGTCCCTCGGTAGCCTTCTGGTTGTGAACTACTACGTGACTCAGCTCTATGGTCCCCTCAGGAATGTGGGACAGTCAATACTGGACATTCAGATGTCCATGACCGGAATTGAGAGGTATCACGTCGTACTAGACGAGAAACCCGACGTGCCTGAGTCACCGAATGCGCTTCCACTCGTCAGAGCTAAGGGCAAAATCGCCTTCCAGAAAGTATCATTCGAATACACAAAGGATCATGATGTACTCCACGACGTATCCTTCGAACTACCATCCGGCAGTCGTCTCGGCGTTGTCGGTCCCACTGGCTCAGGCAAGACCACGCTGTCCACCCTACTCCTTCGCCTCTTTGACCCGACCGAAGGCGTGATCACTCTGGACGATATCGACTTGAAAGACTACAAGCTGGCCGATCTTCGAAACCAGTATGCAGTGGTTCACCAGGAGACGGTTCTTTTCTCGACGACGGTGGCTGAGAACATTCGCTTCTCAAAGCCCAACGCAACCATGGTCGAGGTTATTGCAGCATCAAAAGCCTCGAAAGCTCACGACTTCATTACAAATCTACCAAACGGATATGACACTCTGGTCGGTGAACGGGGAATGAAGTTGTCTGGAGGAGAGCGCCAACGCATATCACTAGCTCGCGCATTTCTCAAGAACGCTCCCATCCTTGTACTCGACGAGCCTACCAGCTCATTGGACATTCATACTGAATCAGCGATCCTCGATACGATTCAAGAGCTGATGAAGGGCAGAACTACCTTGATGATCGCCCATCGTCCAAGCACTCTGAGGGATTGTAATATGATTCTGGTGCTCGATGATGGCAGAGTGAGTCAAATGACCACCGAAGTCGAATCGGTAATCTCCGGCATGAACGCTGTCGGCGTACAGTCATGACTCATGCTCAATCGGTCAAACCATGTCTTGTCTGAAGACGATTTCCTTAGTATGAATGCAGAATTTTGGGCCGATTTCTAGCTCAAGCGATTAGAACCGACTCAAGGCTATTTAGCCTGTCCTTGCCCCTCCTCTTTCAATCACCTGGTTGGGACGCGATATGAAACAGTGAAGGGCCTGATACTAGCTGGAGGATTTGCAACTAGACTCCGGCCTTTAAGCTGTTCAAAGCCCAAACTGCTCTTCCCTATAGTGGGTGTACCCCTAATCGATGTAATGCTGGACTGGATGAAGCCGGCCGGTGTCACCGAAGTTATCCTTGCAGTCAACCACCTCGCCGACCGTATGCGAAAAGAGATCGGTGAGAAAAGAAGAGGACTCGACGTTCTATATTCGATCGAACCCGAACCTCTTGGAACTGGGGGCCCACTAAGATTGGCTAAGAACCTCCTCGGTTCCGACGAGCCATTTCTAGTAATCAATGGAGACATCGTCAGCAATCTTGACCTTCGCAAGATAGTCAAGGCGCACGAGGACAACGACCACATCGAAGCAACTATTGCGCTTGTGGAAGTACCTGACCCATCCCATTATGGCCTTGTGCGGATGGATAAGGATCGGAGGATCAAACAGTTTGATGAGAAGACCAAGAACGTCGATGGATCTGGAGTGGTGAATGCTGGAGTGTACATACTTAGCCCGGAAGTACTAGAAAAGATACCGAGTAGTGGAATGGTGAGTATCGAACGGCAGGTCTTTCCAAAGCTCGCGAAGGACAATCTCATGCAAGGCTGGGAACACCGGGGAGGATACTGGTACGATGTTGGCAAAATTCCTGATTATGTTCGCGTAAATAGAGAGTTGCTCGAACAATCTGACGCCACAAATAGAGCAGGAAAGGAAGGCCCGACCTATGTTGGCAGAGGGTCAGTCATCGAGCAGAGCGCTCAAATCGGTGCATACAGCATATTGTCGGACAAAGTAACAGTGAAGTCCGGGTCGAGAATCAGAGATTCGATAGTATTCGAAGAAACCCTTGTAGAAGAGAAATGCCAGATTGAAGGCGCAATCGTAGGAGAACGTGTTCGACTAGGAACAGGAGTCCGTCTTGGTCCCGGCTCATTGGTCGCAGGAGAAATATCCATCCCAGCAGGCCGAACTTTCGGTGAAAACTCAGTCGTCCTAAACGCTTGATCGAGTGGAAGGTATGACAAAGGTAGAACAGGCGGCATTTCCGACGACAAGTAGGCTGTTCGGAACCAACGGAATCAGAGGTGTAGTCGGCGAGGAGATCAATATTGACCTAGCCTACCAAGTTGGAAGCAGCATAGCCACACTCTTCAAAGGCCACCCGATACTCCTCGGAAGAGACGGACGAGTCTCGGGTCGAATGATCATTGAGGCCGTAGCCTCCGGACTCTTGGCACAGGGGAATGACGTCCAAGACCATGACCTCATCACCACGCCAGCCCTGCAATACCTAGTCAGGATCTCGAATGGGGGAGCCGGAGTTATCGTCATAACGGGTTCAAAGTCATTGACACGGACGGAGTCGAAATTCCTAGGGAGAAAGAAGCAATTGTTGAGGATATGCTCCAGAAAAATCACTGGACGTTGTCCAGTCAACCCGGCCGTAGAATCAAGCAAGACCGGATCGGTATCTACCTAGATGCGATCTTGAGGCATCTCGAAGGATTTGATCCGGATCTATTCAAGCGCTTGACAGTGATCGTCGATGTGGGCAACGGAGTCTCATCCCTCACGACGCCAATCCTACTAGGGCGGCTGGGTTGTAGAGTCGTTGTTATCAATGGAAACATTGACGGCAACTTTCCAGGACGACAATCCGAACCCCGTCCAGAAAATCTCAACACCCTCTCGAAAGCAGTCCTACAGGAGAACGCGGACCTGGGTATTGCCCATGACGGCGACGGAGACCGGGCGATATTCGTGGACGAGATAGGGACTATTCACTGGGGCGATCGTAGCTTCGCGCTTGTCGAAGATATGATCCTTGCCGAAAAGCCCGGTTCCAAGATCGTTACCCCCCTCAACTCATCGATGGCTGTCAAAGAAATAGCCGACAAAAGAAAAGGACACGTGATCCTCACAAAAGTTGGCAGCATCTACGTTTCACGCACCATGCTCAAAGAGAACGCGATCCTCGGAGGCGAAGAGAACGGTGGAATCTTCTATGCTCCTCACCATTCAGTCAGAGACGGAACAATGGCAGCAGCTCTAGTCCTTAGAGCGATTGTAAAAAATGGTCAATCACTGTCCAAGATAATGTCCAAACTCCCATCATATCACATGTCCAAGGAGAAGGTCCTCTGCGGGAACAGCGGGGAATGCGAGCGAGCAATGCAGCGGCTTTCAGAGAAGATCAAGGACAAGGTGTCTAGTACGATGGACGGGATCAAGGTGCAGGTAGACGGTCGAGGCTGGGTCCTGATACGACCAAGCGGGACTGAACCTCTAATCAGAATCTATGCAGAAGGAAAGACAGAGTCGGATGTCAAGGGGCTAATTGGCAAGTACAAGCCGCTGGTTGTTGAATCCCTAAACGGCTAGGATTCTACGCTTATGGTCCCTTTGCCATAGCACTTGTAACATCCGATAGTTTCAGTCTCAGGCTTATCATACGTCTGTCCCGGTTTTACCGCAACGGTCAAATTTCCCGTTCCACGACAGATGGGACACTGGATAGTCTTCGGACCCATCTCCGGCGTCAAGGGCTTAGGCTCCCGAGAGCTTTGAGCTGTTTCGGTCGACATGCCGCCTCGAAAGATCACGGCCTATGGTAGGAATTGAAGATTCCGAGTGTTCTCTCTAGCGGACAGGGTCCATTCCAGTTGAGGAACAGTTAGAAGAGGACACTCCATCTGTTGGTCGACCCTTGAGTGATATGTCAGAGGATGCTAAACCTCCAAAGGCTGGCCCAGGATTTCTACGCCTGAACTCGACAATCTACCGGCTCGAGATGTTATTGGTAACCGTCGCTATCATCCTGATCTTATTCTACTGGCGGCTGTTCCTGGTCAGAGACCTGAACGTTTACCTAACGATCTTCTGGATCCTTTGGCCGGATCTGGGCTCGTTCATTCCAATCGGACTAGCAACACGTGGCGGTAGAATCTGGCCCAGCTGGGGGTCAAGCCTCTACAATTTCCTGCACACGTTACTAGTTGCTGTTCCCATACTCGCAGTATGGAGTTTCATTGCTGGTGTGGTTCAATGGCCACTTCTCGGATGGATCGGACACATTACCATGGACCGTGCGGCAGGCTACTATCTCCGAGCAAGCAGCAGTAGAAGCAATCTAGCTATTGGTCAACGGTCGACAGGACCCTAACTCCCGGCCCGGGCCCAGCGTCGACCTCGCAATCTCAACCTGCACTTTCAAAATCACCGGATAGGCAGACCAACCCCTAACCTCCCCAAGACCAGCCCAGCTTTGCACCTTCTCCTCGCGGCCTTTGCATAATCCTCCTCAGGGGGTTTACGAATTGAGCGTGAAACTTGAGCACAAGAGGGAGATTGGGTATAAGTGTCCCAAACAAAAATCTTGAGCGTGGGAACTTTCGGGGACAACAGTCAATGCTCGGTCCTGTGGAAAGCTGGTCAAAATCCGACTAGCCCGCCTTAACGCCCATGCTGGGACGGTTTTGCTCTCATGGATCGGGTACAAGGAGATAAGAGCCACGAAGCCTCTAAATCCATTAAGATAATGAAAATACCGTTAGGGACTGCAAGCTTAGTAATCCTCACCCTGCTACTTTCGAGCACGCTTTCTTCCAATCCTCCACATTCTATCGACAACTCTCATCCCGAAGCTATCCCAACTGGCGGGTTGACATTCGCTGCTGGCTGGGCAGCAACCCCTCCAATAATTGATGGAACATTTTCCTCCAAAGAATGGCAGTCAGCCGCAACGATCGAGTTCAACATCACCTACAATATCGGCGACCGGATCACACCGGGAATACTCTACGTCCTGAATGATGCCAGCAACCTCTACTTAGGCGTCAAGGTCAAGGATACCAGCTTCAACCAGGGGGATGTCTTAGAGTTCTTCTTTGATAACAATAACACGGGAGTAATGACGAAGGGAGATGACGTCCTCCAGTTCGACGTCAACGCGCTCATGACCAGTCACATAGGCTTCTTCGACGAATTCTTAAACAGCTATCCCGCGGGTCTAGGCCAGACTGAGGATCGCGCGGTCGTCGGAGGCACGACAGACGGGACGGGCGCCGGTTCTGGAGATGGCCAGTACGACTACTTCGAGATATCACATCCCTTGAACTCTGGAGACAAGGGACACGATATCTCGTTGAAACCTGGGGACACGTTTGGGCTCTTGGTGCGGTATGATGATGACGGGAGAATAGGCTCTTTCTGGCCCGGT
>VBBA01000297.1 GCA_005888675.1 Candidatus Bathyarchaeota archaeon
CGAGTAGCTCATCTAATTGTTCACGCGATAGAATGTCGCGTTGCACTGGATGGTTTAGGTCCTTGCGCCAGTCCCATAGGACTGCACCGGGCGCGTGTCCGAGTTGGTAGTTTACTGTTGGGTCATAATCTACCTCGACAATCCTTACTTTTGGATCGTTGAGGTGTTGCTCAACCCACTTTGTATCAACAAGAGTTTCTGGTTTTGCGTAACTCATTTTCTATTCGAGCCGGGGGTATAACATATGTCATATTAACACTTTCGATTTCCGCTCTCAGAGAGGGAAAAATATTCTATTCGGAATGGGACCTTGAGGCTTTTGATCTGTGAGTGGAAGAGTGAAGTGCGGAAGGGATTCGGGCTTGGTGTCGATATCTCGAAAAACATGGGGAAGATACGGGGTTGGTACGAACGTATTCGGAATGTCTCTTTCACGTCTTGAATCTTCACAATCTACCTCCCCTTTTTTCCAACTTAACTTTCTACTGCGGCTCATTTTGGGAGAGATCTGCTCTAACTCGTTCAAAATGCGAGAATAGCAATTTGCGGAAATGGGTTTATTCATTTAAGCATAGCGGAAATTCACGAGGACAACATCGGGGGCCAGAAAAAGTGAGCTCCGATTGGCAATCAGGGCACAAAATGGGGGATTGCGTGGATGGACCACCCTCAACCCCTGAAAATAATTAAGTGTCTTCGGCAAGTGTCCTTGTGGCACTGACTAGCTCTGCACACTACCGATCAGATAGGATCCTTGGTAGGCGGCCTTTGAGGCTGGTATCCGGGCTCCAACGGGCGCCATAGGCAAGAAGCCGAATGATTACGGGGAGCAAATCTCGCCCCTGCTCGGTTAGAATCCATGAGACTGGCGTTGGGCGAGCTTGGCGATCTTCCGTCCTTGTGATGATGCTGGCTTCCCTCAACTCCCGAAGCCTTCTAGACAATACCCTTGGTGTGAGAGTCGGGTTTGAACGCAACAGTCTATTGAAACTGTCCACTCTTCGCAATCCGATCTCGGCAAGAATCAAGAATGCCCACTTGCGTCCGAGAATACCGAGGCCTGGTTTGATAAGGAAAGAAGAAAAATGTCTCGGGTCTTCTCTCAGGTCTCTTCGCCACAACAAGTCCGGATATACTCTGTGACCCTATCTAAGCTATATCGAAGAGCCGAGGTAATGCCGACCTATGACGATTCAAGAGTTAAGTCTCAACCAGAACATTCGTATCGTGGAAAAAGGCATGGGTCGAGGCGCTAAGCAAGAAATCACGCGATCAATTCGTCGAACAACATTCAGAAAATGTGGTAATGTACGATCCCACCCTGCCGAATCCCTTGAAGGGCCTAGCCGCCTTGGGGGCCTGGCTAGAAAGTCTGCACGGAATGTGTCCTGACTATCAGGTTAGGAAAGTGCGTAGCTTTGGACAGGACGAATGGATCTGCCTAGAAGCCGAGGAATCTGGGACGATGAGAGGCCCCTTGCATGGTCCCAGAGGTAGGACTATCCCACCGACGAACAAGAGCTTCAAGATCCCAAGCACGATTGTCTGCAGAGTCGTGAATGGCAAGATCAATGAGGTCCGTGTTTACTACGATGTCTTGGGACTAATGACTCAACTAGGTCTCGGGCCTTAGCGTAAGGATTCCCAATAAGCTCGTTCGATCTTCTCAAACGAAGCCGAGGCCGTTGTCTTCATGGAGAGCTTGAGACCGTGAAAGGCGAGGTCCATGAATGTCCTTGGAACTCATACTTCGATAAGGTGTCCAGCGAAATCTTCGAGCATAATCCTCGAAGAAACCAATCTAGACCCCGGCTTCGGGTTCAATCCAAGTATCGTCTTCTCAATCCTCCGGTTCGCAGGCTCAGCCGCAAGATTACATCCCAAGGCGAAGCACCAGCAGACGCCCATCAATAGCAGAACATAGAACTCCCAGATGTAGAACGCTGGTCTCTCCAGCAATGTGTACAACAAAGAGAAGCCACCGCTGGCACTGATGACTCCCTCGATCAACGTAGTATGGAACTTTCCAGTATCAATGCTCCTCACCCTCAACCCGCCAAAGTAAGGTAAAGCCAATGTCAAAATCGGAAGCATCAATGAGGCAGCCATTGTCAATGTTACGAAATCTTGGCTGATGATAGTTGCAATATCGGATGTCCGGGTGAACGTTGCCACTAGTGGTAACGCTCTACGTTTCGCTAGGTATGTTGCGAATGAGACGACGACGCAGAGTATGAAGAAGAAATAGACGAACTGTCGCCTCAGCTTCAAATGCAACCCCTTCCTCGCCGACAAGTCCGCATACTCTGATTTTCGAGGGGTCACAACATGACGACCCCGCATGACAAACAAGTAGAGCTTCATCGCTCTGGTCGAGAGTATCCCACCGAAGAAATACATGTACATGAAGCCGACCAATA
>VBBA01000298.1 GCA_005888675.1 Candidatus Bathyarchaeota archaeon
TCTCCGACCCATCAATCCCACAACCACAAAATGGAAACTGCGTCTCGGTCCAGAACTCCAATGTACAAGCCACGATCCAGGTAAGAGCAACCTTCAACGACGCGAGCTCAGAAACCCTGACGTTAAACTACAAAGGCGGACTAACATATGAAACAAACAAACTCTCCACTCACCAACACCCAACCGCCGGACTCCTATGGCAACCCGGCAAAGCCTACATCATCCTACTCGTAAGCCTAACCTGAACCCGATCCAATACCAAGCGAGACCCTCCAGTCCACACCCGACCTCGACCATCAACCTTCGAACCCATCCCCTGAACATTACCCTCGACTCCATCCGCTCTCCTCCCCTTCCTACGCCGATAATAGACAAAGCCTAAGACCCCGCCTCCAACTCCCAAGACGATCAATCCAGCCCAAAGAATCAACGAAGGACCCGATGGATTACTAGCCAGTACCGACACGCTCCCAACATCTGACGCAGCAGAACCATCACGTACAACAACCCTCACCGTAAAATTCCCAGCAGTAGAATACGTGTGCGACGGAATACTCTCCGTACTGTTCGAAGAATTATCGCCGAAACTCCAGAGATAGGTGAAAGGCTTCAACGTTCCCAGAACGTCCGCCTGAAACGACACACTAAACGGAACACTACCCGAACCCTTGCTAGGAATAATCTTCACAACAGCCAGCGGAACAGGAACAAACGGACTCATCAACGGGAAAGAATCGACCCCATCAGCCCGAAGATTAGTATCACCGATACCGTCCCCATTATTATCCGTCCCAGCATAATCATCCCAGTAATTCCCTCCCTTTACAGGACCTCCAAGACTACGATTGTCCCAGACATCCAACGCGCCATCACCTGGAAAAACATGGTTCACATGCCGAAACCCGCTGCGCAGGAAGCTGTTATGATAGAAAGTATTCTGCGAGGTCACGTTCTGAATATTCACTCCGATATGGTTCAACAAGAAACTGTTCTCGACGAACAAGTTTCCAAACCCCCGATCAATCAGGAAGACCCCGGATAGACTCATCCCGACCAAAGCATTCCTCGTAACATTATTCCCAATCGTCCCAGGACCAGTCAAATCCAATCCCTCCTCCCCATACTCAATCCTATTCTGAATGATCGTATTGTTCGCACTGTCCAGAAACTCCACACCGATCAATGTTGAATTCAACATCCGATTATTACTAATCCTGTTCCGGACCGAGAAGCTCATGTTCACACCATACAATGAATGAGTGAACACATTCCCATCCACTAGAGTACCATTAGACCCGTACAAGTCCAGTCCGGCACCGGTCGGACGTCCTGAACCAACGTCCGTGCTGATGGCACAGTTTGTGACAGAAGTATTGTTCACATGCAAAAGCTCGACAGCATTCCCGAAAATCGCCGGATTCCTGATTGTGAATCCGGTGATCGACGCACTATCCACTGTCACGGTCACAACCGTCCCGGCACGCTGACCATCAATGATCGTACCATCCCTGGCAGCACCAACCAAATGGACCGTCTTGTTCAAGACAACACGCTCATTGTACACTCCCAACCCCACCATCACCGTATCCCCAACAATGGCATGATTGATCCCGGCCTGAATCGACGGATAATCACCAGGCACGTTAACAGTCCCAGGATTCGCATGGGCATTCGAAAAGAAGCTTGGAGACAGAATGCTCAGGAGCAGCATGGACGCTAACAACAAGGGCTCGATCCCACCCTGATGGACACGCAAGCCTCCCACCCACAAATTCAACCAGGGCTCAGAGCTTTAGACGTTTATCCTCCGAATCCGTCTAGATTTCCTTCCACCATAGCTATCCCTCGAATTATGCGGCTAAAACCATGCGACGAGTCATCCCTTCACCATATCCTTTTTATCGGATAATCAGCACATTTCCCTACAGCAGCAAAGTCTCACGGTCTAAAGAGAACAAACCAAACTTATGAAAATGAGTTGTATTAGATGCGAAAAATAAGAATCTTAACATGCCTTGTTATCCTGATTATGGTCGCGCCTCTCCTCTTCTCACACTATATTCGACCCGCGGCCGCTGCGCCTGTCTTCACCGTAGACCTAGATGCTAACAGCATCAGCCAGACTGATACTGCTGTCCAGTCCAGCTTCACGACCACGAAGTCAATCCGTGTCGGCGCCATAATCAACGCGACAGGTACAGACACCATCCCCAACATTTTCGGCTGGCAGATCCAGATCAACTATGACCCGACTGTATTCGTCCTGCAAGGCGACCCGGCAGTAAGCTCCACCTATCCCGACGGAGCAGACAATACAATGAAACTCGGAGCCCAGATCACAGCAGGAACCGTCAACTGGGCTGCCAAGGTGGCTTCAAACCAGGCGTTCGCCAGCTTTACGACCCCCGTCCCTGGACGAATCCTAGTCTTCTTCACTCTTCAAACTCCTTCACCCGTCACCCTCTCCGCGAGAACACTCTTAGCCAATATCAACTTCGAACTCTTGTCAAAACCAGCATCCCCCACCTCATTAACAGTAAGCAGCATTCTCTTCGTCGACCCGTCCGGAGCACCTTTACCCCAAACGATCATTCCCGGCATCCTCAACCTCAATACAAGCACACTGAGCACCGATCCCAAAATCAAGTTCATCGACGCGAACACCAACAATGGCGTCTGGGATCCCGGGGAAATAGTCGTCTACGACGCGAACAACAACGG
>VBBA01000155.1 GCA_005888675.1 Candidatus Bathyarchaeota archaeon
AATTGGGCCGCGAGATCAGGTGGAACGTGCAAGAGCCGGAAGAGGCTACGACTGGGCATGATTCTATCTGGTCTCGATCCACCCTAATCTTACCACTAGCGTAACTGAGTCCGAAATGTCTGAGTTGCAGGTGAGAACTCATGCGATCTCCTTCGATCTATCCGGTTGCTCATGCGAAACACACACTCAACCAACTCAGATTCGCGGCCGCGGTACAACCCATGAACTTCATGCGTGTTCCACATTCACGAGAGAAGGACGCTTCTCTGGATGTTACTATTCCGGGCTCTATACAACAGGCCTCGGGATGGAAGTTGTTACACCTCCACCATCAAAGTACGCCGCAACATGATGGACCAGTAGAGTCTTGGGGTTTTCCAAACTTCTCCTTGGCGGCCTTCAAGATCTCAGATGACCAAAAACGCCTCAAGATCCCGCCTGGTCTGCCAGACATCGTCTCCATCGTATTCTGCGTTTCTGGGTTGTACAGGAATGCTTTGGAAACTCGTCCCGGAAATGTCTCGGTACAAGGTTTCGGCTCTGCCAATAAGCAGATCAGTATCTTGGACCAGTCCTGGTCAGCGGGCAGAATGAAACGCAGAGTTAGCGCGCGTACAACCAAAAAAGTCCCATTTCGGCTAAAGAAACAAGCCACGATATATGATGAGTCGGCATCTGCTGGTAAGAGTTTAAATTCGTCAAACCAGTCCTCCGTCCAGATTCCAGGGTAGCACGATGGCAGAAGCTAAGACGCCAGAGGAACGCTGGGGAATTGCTCACATTTACTCCTCATTCAACAATACAATGGTCCATATCACCGACCTAACCGGTGCCGAAACGGTAAGCCGAAGCGCTGGCGGACAGCATGTCAAGGCCGATCGTCTACAAGGCACACCTTACGCTGCAATGCAAGCTGCGGCAGCAGCTGCCAAAATGGCTAAGGACAAGGGCATAACGTCGTTACACATCCGAGTCCGAGCTCCCGGCGGTCACGGCGCACGGACTCCAGGTCCAGGAGCCCAAGCGGCAATCCGAATGCTCGCGCGACACGGCTTCCGTATTGGTAGGATCGAAGATGTGACACCGGTACCGCACGACGGCACTCGTCGTCCCGGCGGTCGCAGAGGCAGAAGAGTCTAGACTAATCCAACAAAACTCTTCAGCACTCTTCCTCGACGAAGAAACAAATGCCCCCCTCGACAATCACATTGCCAGCCATTGCAAGCCGGATACAAGAGACGGTCGCCTCCCATGACAGATGGCGCGGCGAAGAATGCCTCAACCTGATACCCTCAGAAAACATCACGAGCCCTCGCGTCCGACGACTCCTCACCAGTGACATGGGTCATAGATATCGAGCAGACGACAATTTCTACCGCGGAACACGCTACATGGACGAACTCGAAACCCTAGCCGAAGAATTAGCATGCAAAGTCTTCCATGCGGACTGGGCCAGTCTACGGCCGCTCTCCGGACATGTCGCAGATATGATCGCAGTCTCCACCCTCACAAAGCCCGGCGACTCGGTTTTGATGGTCGGTCCCAACGATGGCGGCTATGAAGGTCTCGGAGCTTCAGGAGGCTACACGGAATACGCCAATGTGAAGAATCTCTTCTTCCCATACGACCCCGAAAAGATGAGGATCAAGATCCACGAGGCAAGCGACTTGATCAAAGAGACTAGGCCGAAACTAGTAGTTTATGGACAATCATACTTTTTGTTTCCACATCCAGTCAAGGAGCTCGATGAGGCATGCAGGACGGTTGGTGCCGGAATCGTCTACGATGGATCGCATGTTCTAGGCCTTATCGCGGGAGGCTCATTCCAGAAACCCTTCACCGACGGAGCACACCTACTACTGGGCTCGACGCATAAGAGCTTCTTTGGTCCACAGGGGGGTATGATCCTCGGGACCAGGGACGTCCAAGGAACCGTCAAGGACAAGCAGCGTCCCGGACTGATCGATAATGCGCACTGGAATCGCATAGCAGCCCTGGCTCAAGCATTGGAAGAGATGCATAGAGTCGGACCCGACTATGCCAAACAGGTCATCGCCAACTCGAAAGCTCTGGCAAGCGCGCTGGATGAGTACGGGGTCCCCGTCAAATGTCGGGACTATGGCTATACGGAGTCACATCAGGTAATGCTCGACATAACCGATCCGAGGGAGATCGAAGATTTCACCAAGCGCTTGGAAAGTGCGAACCTGATCGTTGATCGTGGCATACGACTTGGAACCAATGAGCTGACCCGCAGAGGATTCAAGGAAGACGACTTTGAACATGTTGCAGGCCTTCTGAGCGAGATCTACGAACGAGCAGACCTGGCAAAGGTCCGGAAGGAATCCATAAAGTTGCGGAAGGAATTCAACGAGATCCACTACACGTAGATCCCCTACAAACTAGGGGAGAGACTATCTCACCAGTTGGTCCGGAGCCATCAGCTCCCCGTTCAACCCTGGTGCCTGAAACGGGATCCCTATTAGGTCAAGTAGTCGGGTATACACTGGGATAGGGCTCTGCTTACGGTACAAGTAGGAGAAGTGGACCCCATCAAACTCACTCTTCAAAGCCCGATACGCATCAGCCGCAACCTCCACCCCGGCCCCTGGATCCCGGCGAAGCCGTCTCTGCACACCAATAGGAACCGGAATGCCCAGCTTTTGACTAACAAACGATAGATTCTCAAGACTGTGGATCACCGAAATCTGCACAGATATTGGAACACTTAGCCCAGCATCTCGTAAAGCATCCCTATACTCCAACACGCCATCTGCCTCAAACACAGCATTCGTCAAAACAATCCTCGCTCCCGCCTCTTGTCTAATTATGGTCCTAGCAATCTCCCGCTCCTGATCACGATGATACTGATTCGTAATAGCCCAAACAGAAAACCGTCCATTACTAGTGCGATCCACCCAATCAATAAGATGATGCGAAGCCCTCATCTCGTAGCGGTCAAAAGCGGAGCCAGAGGGATCACCGTATACAACGAGAAGATTGTCAATACCAACAGACAACAGATCAGACAAACGCGAAAAAACATCAGCCACCGTCGAATCCCGACAAGTAATCGTCGGCACAGCATCAAGCCCCGTCCCACGCAACAATGTCGCCGCAGCAATACTGCGCTGCTGAGGACTAACATGATGACCAGACGGAAAGACAGGATCAGCAGTACCATTCCTCAAAGCCGGTACAGTTACCGCATCAACACGCCCACGCAAAATCCCAAGATCCGCAGGACTAACACGATCCGGAATCAACTCCACAGTAACAACCCGCTTCCGCCCAACTAGCTCGTGAAGCCTTGCCAGCCTAAGCCCACTCCTTCCGTGCCAGCTCGGTACCCTTCGACAAATTCGTCAACTTAGCCAGCGCCACATCCCATGTCCTAGTTCTCAATCCACAATCCGGGTTAACCCAGATCTTGGCTGGATCTCCTACGATTTTGCTGGCATAGAGTACTCTGTCCCGAACAAGCTCAGGTGACTCTATGATATCCCGACCAGAGACAAGGCCGGATTGCTTCGGCGCCACTCCAGTGTAATCATGGACATGAATCGCTCCAATACCAAACTCTCCATCGTACCCATTATCAACAAAATACCGAAGCGCCTGGTAGCCCTCACGAGCCCCGCCATCAATACCGAGCTCCGGAGAATCCCGATTCGCAAATTCTAACGTAAGCTGGCTACACTTCTCAAGCTCTGGAGTGTACTCCGCGAGCAATCGGTAGCCAACCTCGTTCGGATAACAAGTGTGATCGCTGAATTTACAATTGAAACCCCTGACAGTCTCATTCCACGCCTCAACAAACATCTCCAACTCCGCTCTCTCAGGATGAGTAGTCAACGCAGGCTCATCGATCTGTATCCAAGACGCACCAGCCTCCACCAAGTCCCGAATCTCAGGACGAATCACCTTCTCAACAAGATCAAGAAGAAAATCTCGTCTAGCACTCATCTTCCTCTCCTTGAGACTCGAACCCTCGTTCCCTTTCGCTTGGTAATACTCGTTGTAACTCCAATCCACCAACGTGTACGGTCCCGTAATCGGAACCTTCACGGCCCTGTGGGCAAGCTTCTGAACATCCCGAAACTCCTGCACATAGATCGGCTGACTACGATCAACCGCTCCTTCGGCCACAGCTTTCCGGAAGTACTTGTAATCAAAACTGTTCACATGCCCAAGAAACCTCATTCCCCCAACATTCTTGATAACATGCTCATACATTTCCACCCGTTGCTGCTCCCCACCCACACCATCATTATCAAGCCCGGCCTTCTCAAACAATCTAAGACCATACAAGGTCGAAAGCTGAAGCAGCTTACGTTGTCGATCTGGACCATTCTTGAGAACCTCCTTCGCCAGATCATGATAATTAACAATACCCAATCTCGAGGCCCACTCCTCCGCCTCATTCAAATCACTGGTCGTCAAGGGCTGACGCAGCCCCTTAGTCCGCCATCGAGGCTTCGCAAGACTGCCGACTTCGTGAAGTGGAAAGAGATGATCGCCCATCTCAGCTCAAGCCTCCCTGAAGTAATCTAGCGGCCTCGCCCAATGAGGAAAGTTTGCTATCGGCTATCCCCCGAGGGACGAACTTTAGATCAGTGTTCGGCGCCAAAATTATACTGGGGCAGCTGAGCTTTCCTTGAACCTTGGAAGCAGTATCCACGAGCCACTTCGGTTGCTCAACCAAAGACTCCTCAGAATCGACAATTCCCAGGAGGAGTCCAACCTCCCTCGCCTCTTGAGGAAGCGTCTCCCAATTTGTCTCGTAAAGATCGACACCAACTGCCTTGACGGGTAAACTCTGAAGACTGGAAAAAATCGGACCAGCATCCCCGAAGAAAGTGTTGACAACGAACTCAGCTCGAACTCCTTCTACAACCGACCGCAATGCATCAATTCCTTGTTCCAACTCATCTGTGCTGGGCCGTGTCTCGCGGTACGGCCAAGAGACGAGGCTAGGCTCGGACAACTGAAACAGTTTCACACCGACACTATTCAACTTCAATACAATTTCTCGCAGGACACTCGCAAATTCCCGTAGAAGTTCCGATTGAGTCGAGTAATGCTTGTTCTCCGAAAGCTCGGTCAAAGTGTAAGGTCCCGGGAGAGTAACCTTCCACTTTCGATCCTTCGAAAGAAGATTTGACTTGACGAAAGTACCAGAATCGAACTTGGCGAGCGCTACCGTACCATTAACAATAGGTTTCTTGTAGAACGTGTTAGTGTCGAACCATCTCGAGTATCTCGTGCTCTCGGCCAAACCTGAAATGCTGTCGACCACAGGTCGAAGTTGATCCTTCCATCCTAGGGCACCGTCCGTTTGATATTCACACCCAAGTTTCTCCTGCAACTTCACTAGATCGGTTGTCTCGCTTTCCAATTGATCCTCAACCTTCTCCCAAGGCACACGATTGCGATCATATTCCCTAGTCAACTCGATCAGGGCTTCAGACCTCGCGTGTAACCCTGAGAGCTGTGCCTGAACTGTCGAGGACATTCTCTTTCCTGATCCGATCATTTGCGAGCGCTATTCCGATTATATAAGACGTGCTGTACTCCTATTCCGAAGAGAATACTGAGTTATCTATTCCGTCAGGAATATTAGCAGGTTCACGTTGAACCATGAGACCATGCTACCTTTACTAGACGAAATCTCACGCCGTCGAAAAGAGGCAGGGTTGACTCAATCGAAGCTGGCTGGCATTGCGGGAGTCAGTCAATCCATAATCGCCAAAATCGAATCCGGCTCAGTAGACCCCTCGTACTCGATAGTGCGCAAATTGTTCTCAGCTTTAGACTCTTTGAAAACAGGAAGTGCCAGCGGAGAAGACCGCGTCCGACGTGCTGGAGAATTGATGAGTCGGGGAGTAGTTTGGGTCGGAAAGAACCAATTGGTAAGGGACGCAGTCACCGTCATGAGAAGACGGGGCTACTCACAACTCCCCGTTCTTGAAGCGGGACGCAGTATCGGGAGCGTAGGAGAGAAGACAGTGTTGGACAAGGCGTCCGAGGGCGAGAACCTTCAGGAGTTATTCAGACGAAAGGTCGGAGACGTAATGGAGCCGCCATTGCCGGTCGTGAACGAGGACACCTCAGTGGATGCATTGTATGGATTGTTACAGGAGAACTACGCGGTGCTAGTCTCTCGCGGCGACGAGATCGTGGGAATCTTGGCAAAGTCGGACTTGTTGAAAACGAGAAGATAGCGCCCAATGTATGACGTAAAACGTGGCGTCGTAAGAGCGTGCCCCTCACTCATCGCGATAGGTTCCCAAAACAGTCATGCCGCTTCTTGACACAGCATCTTAGCCAAGATGGAAGCATCCTGCGGTCCAAAGCTTCCGGTTTGTACCCTAGTTCGGTTACACGGCCCTTTAGTCTGATGATTCCTCTGCCATTCCTGTCAGCCCAGTCTCCGGACACGGTTGACGGTCAGGAAAGACTATGCAACGAAGCGCAGCGAAAGCGTTCCTACTAGTTATGATTCCACTTCTCTTCCTAGCCGTCCTTACCACTCCTGCATGGGCCCCTCCAGAATCCTACTCAGCCTCAGCCGTCCCCAGTTATTCTCAAGAGGTCAACGGTGACACTCAGCTGCAGCTCATTGTGAACAACACGGCAACTTCCACACTCTATACATTCACTTGGCGAGTTACGGACCCGACTGGCACGACAACGACGGTCAGTAGAAGCACGAATAGTTTCTCCAGTACTTCAATTGTCCAAAGCGTATTGTACCCAACGGATTTCATCGGAGGAAATACTAACTATGTGGGAATCTACGCGGTCCGAATCGATCAGACGGCTCCAAGTGCCGTGACTAATGTTGCTTCTACACAGTTCGAGATTGGTCTTGCAGCCACGAAGATCGTTATGAGAACGGTACCGGTGTGGCTCAGAGCTCTAGGATACGCAAACGGGGAGAATGTGAGCGTTGACGTTCAGAACGGGGGTTCGTCAGTGCCAGGCTTTCCCACTTTCGTAATCGCCACCACAACTCAGGGAATCGCCTCCTATCTGTGGACTCCATCAGTATCGACTCCCCTCGGCACAAACACCATACGATTCAGAGGTTCGAGCACGTTCAAGTCTCCTTCCGATACCCAGAGAGTCACTGTTGTCCCATCTAATCTGACAATTTCTGGACTGAAACTCATCTCTCCATTAGTCCAAAGAACACAGTCTTTCGAAATCCGATTCTCTGCCACTTACGCAAACGGGGGACCGGTTCAGAGAGGAAGCGCCGTAGTGCGGATACAAGAAGCGGACGGCATGACGAACCATTTCGTCGTGGCCGTATACAATTCCAGTCTAGGAATTTTCCGCGGAACTTATCGTGTCGGACTAAGCGCGGCTCAGGGTACATGGACAGTTAACATCGACCGCAACAGCGCTGATGACGGATACGGGAACGTAGGACCGAGCGCCCCCTCTACCATGTCGTTAGGAGTACAATCCGCGATATTGTCCGTGTCAGTTTCACCGCTGAGCCAATCATATGACATTGGTACCGGAATCGGAATCTTCGCCTCAATTACGGACCCGGACGGATCTTTATTCAATTCTGGAACGGTTACGGCTACTCTGTCAGCTAACGGAACACAGGTGGGCAGTAGCATCGGGTTGGCCTATGTCCCCGCACGAGGATATTGGACGGGCCTGTATACGGTAGGCCAGAACGATCCGTCTGGCCAATGGGTTGTGCTTGTTGACGCTTCTGACGCTTATGGAAATCATGGACAGGTCTCCGTTTTGACAAATGTAAAAATTGCCACTTCCACTTCAACGGCGTCGACTTTGCTGTCCTTGCCTCTCTTCCTCTTTCTCATCGCGGCAGCTACAGTCGGTTCGCTCACTGGGATAGCTTATCTCTCTAAGAACTGGGCCGGATCCAAAGGGGGACTACCCTTTGATACTCTCTTCCAGTTAACGGGCGGCGAGATACCTGAAAAGTCCATTGTCCTGATTTTGGCCAGGAAAGATGAGGAGGCAACCGCATTAGGCTTGCAACTAGCTAACCGATACTTAGCAAAAGGCCATTACTGCGGCTTGCTCGCTTACGGCTCATCTCCAGCGGACCTGGCGGGAAAGGCGAAGAAGTACGGATGGAAGCCTGGGCCGTTCATAGAGAAAGGTAGCTTGGAGGTGTTAGACTGTTTCAACCGTGAGGGGGTTGACGCTGTGAAGAACCCGTTGGACTTTAGCGAAGTCGGCGTAAGTGTAAGTGCAATGCTTGAGAAGAGTGTTAGGATCGGTCCAGCTGTAATCGTTGTAGATTCGTTGACGAGTACCTTCAAGAAGTCTACACCTCGAAAGGTGTTGGGTTTCTTGTCGTTCTTGGCCGAGAAGGTGAAGAGCGAGAAGGGGATACTGTTCCTAGCGGTTGAGAAAAATGCTGTCCCCCTTGAGTCTTTGACCTCTTTGGAAGCATTCGCTGATGGAATCATTGAACTGGGCGGCGAGGGCGGAAAGAGGACACTAGAAGTTCAGAAAACATTTGGTAGGCATGTGAAACCCCCACCTGTCGAGTACTTTGTAAAGGCAGGCCGAGGGGTTCAATTCAAACGAATAGTCTCGTCTGTCAAAATGAAATCGAAGCAAGGAGCCATAGCCGTCAGCCTGAGGTCCAAGCGAGGCGTATCTTACGTGAGCACGAAATCCATGCATGGAGCAGCCTCTGCGCGAGCATTGTCCATACGAACTTTTTCCTCGATGAGAGCAGAATCCCGGAAGAGAGTCTCGCCCTTTATGGTGGCACTGAGTCGCACTGTTTCGGCAGTGGCAAGACCTAGGTTCTCGAGGATTGTAATGCGTAGATTACCGGCGACTTTGAGGTTGAGGCTATCGGAAACGCTGAAGCATAAACGGGTCTGAAATTTTCGAAGCCCTGCCCAAACCCGACTAGTACTTGCTCACGACTTATTCTATTGAACCGTCGTTGCTACGCTTGCTGGGACCCGTGACGATGTTTCCGTCTCGTACCCGATTGGGTTACATCATTCCTATTCCTTTTGTCGTCTCGCGCCTTGTCTGCTGGCCTCTGTCTCACCCAGAACTGAGAATGCGTGGTGTGCGACTGACCGCTCCGTGACTATAGGCAGACGGGATTAGAATGCTTACAATATTCGGTAGGAAAAAGAAGGAAGACGAGAACAAGGATGCGACGGGCACTAGTCCTAGTCAGCAAGATGTTGGTCAAGTGCCAGCACAGGCTTCTGTCCCGAGTCCAAGCTCGGATACGGCTGAAACTGTAGCTCCGACGAAGGAATCTCGTTTTGCGAAGATATTCCATTCTGTCTCACAGGACTATCAAGGTCTGGGACCCAGCAAGCCTGAAGGCGTTACAAAGTCAATGTCTGTGACACCAGAATGGGTTCAACCGCGGACCCTGCCACCGAGTAAGCCGATGATAATTACTCCCCACGGAGCGAGGATGTCTCGAGATGGGGAAGGTTGGGAAGAGAAGAAGGAAGGACAACAAGGAGCGAATCCAAGCTCTGCTCCACAAGCCCAGCCGAGCCCCCCAACGACAATCCCGCCCTCTCTGCCGAGTCGGCCCCCAACCTCGTTTGCCGTAAAGGAACCATCGAAACCCTTCCAAAGACCAGAAGAACCGCCGCCAATCCAGCAAATGCAGCCAGCGCCCGCACCAGCATTTCCTCCGCAACCTCAATCGCAAACATCTCCAAAAGTCTCTACCCCTCCATTGAGTCGACCGTTGCCAACATTCAGCGTGAAGGAAACACCGAAGCCTTCCCGGAGATCCGAAGAAAAGCCCGCAACACAACCAACGCCCACACCTGCCGCGCAACAGCAACAGCCCTTGAAGATCAAAGGGAAGGAGCAGGAAGTGTCTTCTTCGGAACTGAACTCTAGGGAAGAATCCAGCGAATCCCCGATCTCATTCAATGAGTCGCCGAGCTATGATTTCGGAGGCTTCGACGATTTGTCAAAATTGCTAGCCGAAACAGACTCGGCCTTGGCGTTGGGACGTGAGAAGGAGAAGGAGTTCACCGTCGAAAAACCAGCTAAGGTAGAGAAGCCCGTTGTGAAAAAGGAGTCGGAGAAGAAGGAGGAGAAGCCTGCACCGCTGACAAAACAAGCTGGAGATAAGACGTTCAAAAGCTTCGAGCATCTGTTCGAACTGACACGGGGAGCGTTGGATACGCCTGGGCTTGTGGTAATTGATGGAGCTCTTGGCTCGGGAAAGACCACCGTGTGCTTTGGTCTTGTCGATCGATACCTGAAACAGAACAACCCATGCATCTTTGTCAGTTACGGGCAGTCCCCGGGTAGTGTTCGTGAAGGCTTGAAGCGATTGGGATGTGATGCTTCTGAATATGAATCGAACTATAGGCTTATCATTGTTGATGGTTATTCCGCTCAATCAGGCGGGTTCAGCCTCGAACTTTACAGCCTACTCGAACCTTGGGATCTAGCAAAGGTTCAGGAATCGATCGTAGGTAACTCTGGGATTTTCATGGGCGAGAAGGTAAAGGTGGTCATTGACTCGATAGACGGGTTGTGTAGCAGAAGTGGTAGCGCGAAGGATTTTGGGAAACAGTTTGACGTGTTCGCCAGTAAGCTGAAGGAGACCGGGGCGACTGTAATTGTTAGTTGCGACCTAGATAATCTGGGGAAGGATGTGAAGAGCTGGGCCGAAGACGGGGCGGAATGTGTCTTGGAATTAGATGCCGAATCTGGGAAAAGTGGAGGGAAGGAGTACTCGTTGAAAGTGGCTCGGTTGAAGGGCGATAAGGTAAAAGGGGATGCTGAAGAGTTTGAGATCGAAGTCGGCAAAGGCCTAGTCTTCGTCTGAGAAAAAGCCGCGAGGACCTGCTCACCGAGCCTTCCTCTCATAAGAGGGAGGATCGACTGGATTTGTCGAGGCTAACCGTTGAGAACCCAGCTAGAGCCGATAGCCCAGACTACCCGCCTGCAGGTTGGCACCTGAAAAAACTAAGTTGTAAAAATAGGGGCGGGGTAGTCCGTCTAGTCTCAAGACGTGAAAGAGACTTTCCAAGATATTCAAGCAGTCGCTCGGGAGAGCCGCCCCTCGGCTGTGGCCCCCGCTAGTGGACCTTTTGCGTGAGATTGTTTAGATTTGATGAGAACTTCGCTTTGGCTATCTGTATCCAATCAAAGAAGCTTCGCCCCTGCTTATCCACCACCGCGAGACTTCCAACTTTTTTCAGTAGAGCCTCAGTTATGAGCTTCTGCAGCACGCGGCTACCGGAACCAAACATCTTGTCAAGGATACTTGAGAAGGCTTCGGGATTACTGGCTGCCTGTTTTGGGTCGAAATAGAAACCTATCGCCTTCCAGACATCCTCGCCTAAAGTTCTCGTTATAGCTTCCCTTACCGCGGCCTCAACGAGACTATCGAAGGAGAGAGCTGCAGTACTAATGCTCACTAATCAACTGCTCCCTTCGGATTCCGAGGTGGAGACGGACCTTTCAGTGGGCCTGTCAGTGATGTTTCTGGGAAGAATGGCCTCGCACCATGCGGTGGATGTAGGAAGCGAAGAGATCGCAGGCCAACGAAGACGGCGAACATGATCATGGAGACCAGATGTAGCATTAAGCCGATGGTCAGATAACTGCTAACATCAATCAGTCCGAGTGAGTCGAGGACGTGTGGAATTTCTGCTGCGACCCAGATGAGTATGAAGATTGAGAGTTGGAATCTGAAGTTACCGATCGACCGCGCCTTAATGGCAAGCCTTGCAAAGATGAATGCGGCTAAGACTATTCCGATGAAACTGTAGACTTCTGCAATCAGAAGTACAGGATCTGCTTCCAATTTGCTATACAATCCCTTTCTTGGAATAGTATAACCCAAACGCGACAAGAATACTTACAGAGACAGGTTCGAACACTAGATCACTGAAGAACTCATTACCGAAGCCTGCCGAGAGATGGTAGAGTCCATGAGTTACTGCGAATAATCCAAGGAGCAATGAAAGGATTCTAATGGTTCGGATTTTCACTTTGAAGAACATTAGTAAGGGGACAAGCCCTGCTGCGACGAGTGAGACGAAGATCAGTATTCCGACCAATAAGTAATAGTCCAATGACTTGCGTCATACCGCTTGAGCCGTGCCTTCGATAAGATTCCTGTTACCTTGCATATCGGAAACAAGGAACTCCGCTTACACATTGAGCCCGCTGAGAAGAGACTCTACTTAGAAGACGAAGCTTTAGAGTCGAAATTTGTCGTTTCCTGCACTGTACCGAAACCGTAATCTTCTCTTCATACTTACAAGGAGGCTAGACGAGACAGGTTTTGGAAAAGACAGTGCAGGGTTCACGGGAAGACGCGTACTGGCTGAGACAACCTTACGCAGTGCTCTTCGACCTTCTGCGCCTGCATCGTGTGAAGCCCTGGGACGTTTCTCTATCACCCTTGTTGGACGGATTGATGCATGAGATGAAACAACGGGGATTCATCGATTTCTCGGTCTCTGGGACCGCTTTGTTGTCCTCGGCGATACTATTGCGTATGAAGTCAGAGTTGGTTTTGAAAATGGAGGAGCCTCCGAAGCCGCCTGTTGAGCGACCGACCGATTATGTTCCGCCGCCATTGGCGTTCCCGTTACGGTATGAGGCGACAACAACCTCATTGGACATGGTACTGAAGGAGTTGCTTGAGGTCTTGAGAGTTGAACGATCCCTGCCCCAGACGCTTGAGCAATTGGCCGCTAGGACTCCTGAGGTGTTCGAGCAGATGGACGACTTTCAACGACACATCGAAGAGCACATCGAAGCATTGCATAAACGGTTAGTCTTAGAGACTGGGAAGGCTCATGGAACGAGATTGTCCTTTCTTGGATTGCTGGTCAAGCGAACAATTCTCGAAGCCGTGCAATTATTCCTGATGCTATTGTTCTTGGTGGCGCAGGGACGCGTGGGATTGTACCAGGCAGAGGAGTTCGCGGACATAATGATAGAGCTGAGAACCGATGATGAAGAGCCTGTTCCAGAGAAGAATGTCACAGCAGACTAGGATCCGACGACGCTTCATACCCTAGACGGTTCCGTAAAGATATGCGTCGAAGAATCTGATGTAGGCGTAGTTTAGTCTCCGGCTGGAATCGGCACGGTCGAGGATCCGAATGGAACGAACCCTACCATTCCGGAGTAGAGACTCTTGTCGAGGCGTTCGAGAGCCTCGTCCAAGCTTCTATAGAATCTGATTCGAGTCTTTGCAAGCAATTGTTCAACAACAGTCGGAGCTTTCGGCGAAACCACGACAATGTCCGCCTTACCATCATCTAGCGATAAACGATTCGGCTTTTGAGATGCCTCAGTAACCTTCCCCTGTTTCACACGTCTCTTCAAATCCTCGATGACCTTCTGCGGTTCCATCTTCCCATATGTTTCCATCTCAATCCTGAAAGCTTCTCCACCAAGACCCTGCTCGAGAGGTGCAAGCAATACGACCACTGGCTTGGGTCTGTGATCTGATGGTGCTAGACTGGTAGCGAACGCGGATGCTTTCAGCGACTGGTAAAGATTCAATCCCATCGGTCCATCAGCAACGGTTAACACCAGAGGAGACATTGGGGCTTTCGCCGTGTGGATTCGTCTTGAGTAATTCTCGGCCAATTGAGTATGAGCTTGTATCGTGTCCCCGTACAACGCCTTTACCATGCTACCGTCCTGGTTGAGGACGAAATCGAGGATTCTGTGCTCTATCTTCATCGTATCACGAAGTATCCCCGGAACCTCATTCAAATCTTCCCTGACCGCATTCCCTTTCATCACTAACTCTCGGCAATTAGTGTCCCCGACAACGTAACCATGATTGGTTGCTATCGTCTTCAAACCGGCGCAGCCTGGCAGCAACGCTTTTGCTCCGCCCTCATACCCTGCGAAATAGTGAGGCTGCACGTTCATACTTGATATCAGAAGATCTCGGTCGAACAATTCCTTGTTCAACTCTACTGGCGTCCCTCGTCCAGTTACTCCGATCCATTCGTACTTGCAACCAGGATTCTTTGTAGTGCTGATGCTGATGTTTTTCTGATATCTCTTGTAAATGTCCTCGCCAACTACCTTCTTCACAAAACTCGGATCCGACGGTGTATGCGTTCCACCAGCACAGATGAGTTTGATGTCATCGGTCTTCTGTTCCAGAATATTCAGAATAGCTGGAATGAACGGTGAATATTTTCTGGTGAAGTCGGCGAATATTATCGCGGGACTCCATGCTCTCTCCCGGTCCAAAGGCTTGACTCCGACAGGACTCGCCAATGCTTCCCGAAAAGCGACCTCGACGGGTTTCGACGGGAGGTTTGAGGGCCGTATGATGTTTAGTTGATCATTACGGAGAAACCTCGTTCCAGAATACTCATCAAGAACAGACGTCGTAACGATGGTGGCCAATTAGCCAACGATTGAGTGGAAATAGATATGGCAATTTAAGAGTTGGTAGAGACCCGAGTACTCAGTTCTAGGCACGTTCAAGAAAGAAAGGGGTGTCCGCCCTTTTTGCCCTAGGGCGGATTCCAGCTACGGCCCGAGGAGTTCTGAGATGTCGTGGTCGTTTTGGTTGTGGTAGTGGACTTCCAGGTCAAACCTAGGAAGCCGCCTAGTACACCTAGTACTAGCCCGATGAAGTTGAACGAGACTGCCGAGAAGACCAACGTAAGTATTGACCCTATTTTCCTCTGGGACGCATTATTGTACAGCAGCCATGAGCCAGCGATCACTAAGAAGCCGGCTATTGGAGCCACAATCTGGACCATAGAGGCATCGATGCCTGGGATACCTATAGCTGTCAACGAACTATACAAAAGTCCATAGGTTATGCTGAAGATCCCGCCCAAGACTGAGAGTGCGAAAGCTGCTGTTGGCTTTGCCTCAACATTAACTGCCAAAGCTGTTCGAATAGACTAAAGCCCATTGGAACCCTATCAAGGAACTGTTACCTGACACTAGAAACAACTCAGGGTACACGCATAGCGAAACCCTAGACACTACAAAGCCTAATCCTGCTTGCCATCCCAACTTGGGGATCTACAAATAGAAAGAAGGAGGGGAATGTGCACTGCCCGAAATCAGGTACGTAGCCTTTGGAGTGGGGACGACTCTCTAAACTCAGGTGCCCTAATCCTTGAGGGCTCGATCGGTGAACCGTTTCCGTTTCTCGGAACCTCTCTGACCTTGAACCATTCAGGAATAATGACAGCCCTCAACAGCTCCTGAACAGATACGCCCCTTTCGTTTGCTTCGCTGTTAAGCATTGTATACGTTTGGGGTCCGAATGCGATCATTACTTTGACAGACATTTGATTATGTTCCTATCCCGCATGTCCGCCTAACAAGCTGGACTGTAAAAGACGGCTTGCCAGATAATGCAGACATTAAATTATACTATGGGTTGGATAAGCATATAAGAATATGCTACTCAGTTCCGAAAACCGTCACATAAGTGCCAGAAATCTTACGTGAACAGTAGAGGTCGATAGAAAAGTGAGTAGAGAGTCCCCAAGGGAAACTACTCAGGATAACCGGGACTGCTGGCCCTCGGCTGGTCTGAGGCCTGAGAGGCGAACTCCGACGAGCCTAACCTTCCTTCGGTCATTCTCGAATTCACGGAATAGGAGTTTGACATATTCATCAATTACATTCTTGTCGTCTACATAGCCCGTGTGGGTCTTCTCTCGAGTAAATGTCTGAAATCCTTCCAGCCTTACCTTCACCCCGACTGTCCGGAAGACTAGTCGCTCTTCCAGAAGCCGTTCATGGACCTCGACAGTCAAAGCGTCTAAAGCCTGGATTACGAGGCTCTTGTCACGCAGGTCCTTTTCGAACGTCTGTTCAACGCTGATCGATTTTCGCAGAGGCCGCTCCTCGACTGGGGTTTCCTCTATTCCATTGGCGATTGCCCACAACCAGACTCCTCCACGGCCAAACCAATCGGTGAGGTTTTTTGCAGAAATCTTCCGAAGCTCTCCTATAGTTGTGATGCCCTTTGCATTCAGGAACTCGGTCGTTTTCTTCCCTACACCACTGATCTTCTCTACAGGAAGGGCCGATAGGAAACCGTCCACTTGGTCCGGAAACACAACAGTTAGCCCGTCTGGTTTCTGATAGTCTGATGCTATCTTGGCGATCGATTTGTTCGGGGCGACTCCGATACTCATCGTCAAACCCTCAGCTTTACGCAAATCCTTTTTCATCTTCTCAGCCAAGTGCCTAGCTTCTTCGAACGATGGGCAATTGTCGGTAACCTCGAGAAAGGCCTCGTCTATACTGGTCTGCTCAAACTTGGTCGCGTAACTCTTCAGCAGCTCCATTACTCTCTCGGAAGTCTGCCCGTACAATTCGAAGTCTGGTCTTACGTATACTGCCTGTGGTGCGAGTCTGTAGGCTTGCGAGATAGGCATCCCAGATCGGACTCCGAGCTTCCTTGCTTCGTAAGAGCAGGAGGTGACAACTCCTCTCCCATGGCCACCTTTGGGGTCGGCACCTACAACGAGAGGCTTTCCCTCTAGGGATGGGTCTCGGCGGACTTCGCATGAGGGATAGAATGCGTTGATGTCACAATGCATTACTATCCTATGCCTCTTCTGCATTAGACAAGATCACTCTGACACCCTAATCATAAGGGGGACGGAGTCCTTGGACGCTAACCCTGCAATAAGTTATTATCAATACCCGTGATTAGATGCCGGTTTCTGGTTCAAAGTGGAGACTCTCTTACCTCCAGAGCAACCATTGAAGGTTGATGATTATCCCAAGCGGCTGAGGGAAGCGTACGAAAAACAGTACGCGATCGCTGTAAGGGCGAGATCGAAAGGTCTCGATGTCTCCCTCCGCGTCGAGTCCGAGTCGACTTACGACTTAGCTGAGAGAGTTGAGAAATCTGTCGGACCAAGGGGCGTTGCAGAAAGAATTAGGGAGCTCAACAAAGTCATCTCTCGTGAAGAGACTGCTCTGAAAATCAGCGAGGACATCGTCCTAGGACGTTTTGGCAGCATGGGCGAGCAGGCGGCGGCGGAGCAAGCCGTCCGCACCGCGCTAGCTGTGCTCGATGAAGCTGTTACAGTGGCGCCTATACAGGGAATACATAGTGTGAAGATCCGTACGAATCCAGACCGAACAAGACACCTGGCACTTTACTTCGCTGGTCCAATGCGATCAGCCGGCGGCACCGAGATGGGCCTCATCCTAATAGTCGGCGACCACGTCAGGCGGCAGTTGGGATTACAGCCCTACAAGGCAACTGACCAAGAGGCTAGACGGTTTGTCGAGGAGCTTAGAACATACGAGCGTCATGTGAACCGTTTCCAGTATAGGAACCCGGACAAGCTCGTCTATGACACTATTGCTAGGCTTCCCGTCGAGCCCAACGGAGTGGAGACCGACCAAGCTGAGGTAGCTGTGAACAGAAACTTGTCTCGCGTTGAGACGAACAGAGTGAGAGGTGGGGCCTTGAGGGTCGTCAATGACGGTTTGTTGGGGCGTTCACAGAAGATATTGCGTATAGTCGACCGGTTGCGATTGGAGGGATGGGAATGGCTTTCGACTCTGAAAGCGCCTGTGACCGAGGGAGAAGAGGCTCGGGAGTTCATGTTCATGGAAGACGTCGTCGGCGGACGACCGATTTTCGCATTTCCAGGAGCAGCAGGCGGATTCCGGATAAGGTATGGAAGGTCGAGGAATACGGGACTTGCTTCGATAGGCATCCATCCAAGCACTATGGAAGTCTTGGGCGGATTCCTCGCTGTCGGGGTTCAGATGAGACTCGAGAGACCAGGAAAAGCGGGAATAGTGACGGCGGTCGACACCATTGAGCCACCCGTCGTGAAATTAAGGGATGGTTCGGTTGTTCGCGTGGAGACGCCGGAAGTCGCGAAGGAGTTGAAGAACGAAATCGAACGAGTCCTCTTCCTCGGTGACCTGCTTATCGCTTATGGAGAATTCCTGGAGAATAATCGAGCCCTAGTTCCTTCTGGATTTGTCGAGGAATGGTGGTCACAGATCTTGTGGAGCGCCTTGGAGAGCAATCCAGCGATCTTGCCTGACGGTTTATCGCTCGAACGTTTGTGGGACTTGGCGAAGAATCCTTTCTCCTCCAGACCCAGCGTGCAGGAAGCGATCCAAATCTCTAGGTTGTTCCTGATTCCTCTCCATCCACGCTACTCCTACTTCTGGAACGCAATCTCATTGGATGAATTGAAGAATCTCAAGACCGTCGCGACTCACCGAGCCGCCTTGAGCGGTGGGCTACAGCTCAATCTCCCCCAAGAGAACGGACTCAAGCTCGTCTTGGAGAAGCTCTGCGTTCCACACCGATTGGATGGAATCAATATCGTGCTAAGTGACGAAGCCAGTACAATATTGAGGACGGTTCTCGCGATCGAGGATGATCATAACGTCAACCCGGCTCAGGTATCAGAGGATGTTCAGAACCAGCTGTCAGTATGGGCCGGCTTCCCTGTGAAAAGCAAGACCACGACTTATGTCGGCGCGAGAATGGGGCGCCCTGAAAAAGCAAAGGAGAGGACCATGACCCCAAAGGTCCATGTGCTCTTCCCTTCAGGACAATCTGGCGGGCCGCGGCGGGACGTTATAGAAGCCTCGAAGAAAACGATCACAAGTCTTGATATTGTAAACAGGATCTGTCCAAAATGTGAACGTTGGGAACCGAGGCAGATATGCCCACAATGTGGAACACCTACCAAGTCTACCAATGTCTGTCCGCGCTGCGGGCGTTCAACAGACGGCGAATGCCCTTCTTGTGGGATCGAGACCGTAGGATATTCAAACAGGAGTATCGACCTTCGCCAGATAGTGCAAGATGCGTCCAAGAAAACTGGAATGGTCAGCCCACCGGAATCTGTCAAAGGAGTCAAAGGACTGACGAATAAGACCAAGACACCGGAGCCCTTGGAGAAGGGATTTCTAAGGGCAAGGCATGACGTTTCGATTTTCAAAGACGGTACATTAAGGTTTGACGCAGTAAACGCCGTGCTGACGCATTTCAGACCTGTAGAAATCGGCCTTTCACTCGAGAGAGCGCACGCGTTGGGTTATGAGAACGATGTGGACGGAAACCCCCTGGCGAGTCCGGAACAACTCTGCGCATTGCAAGTGCAGGATATAGTTGTCCCAGAAACCTGTGCTAGTTACCTTGTCAAAGTGGCAAGCTTCATCGACGACCTCCTACAATCCTACTATGGAATCGAGAAGTTCTACATTGTATCAGCGCCCGGAGACCTCATCGGACAACTGATTGTGGGATTGTCACCACATACAAGTGTAGGCATGATAGGTAGAATCATTGGTTTCACAAGGGCTAGTGTTTGCTATGCCCATCCCCTGTGGCATGCTGCGAAGAGAAGGGATTGCGACGGTGACGAAGACTCTGTATCTCTCCTCTTGGATATTCTACTCAACTTTTCGAGGGAATATCTACCGGATCGAATCGGGGGTTTGATGGACGCACCATTGTTACTATCTCCATTGCTCAATCCGAACGAAGTTGCTCGACAGGCCCTCAACATAGAGACACTAGATCACTTTCCAATATTATTCTTCGAAAAGACGCAGGAGATGACCGGACCCAAAGAAGTCGAAAAGGAAGTACTCACATTAGGAAAGAGGATGGAATTAGGTCACAGAGACTTGAGGATAGGCTTCACCCATCCTACCGCGAGACTCGACAGAGCCACTCTCGTCAGTGCTTACAAGGAGTTACCGACAATGCTCGACAAGGTGAAAGCACAGCTAGATCTGGCGGATCAGATCGTGGCCGTAAAAGGGGACGAGGTTGCTCGGAAGGTCCTGTCAACACATATTCTTAGGGATCTTGTCGGGAATCTCAGGACTTACACGTCTCAGAGGGCTCGATGTTCAAGGTGCAATTCGAAAGCCAGACGTGTTCCTCTCGAAGGAAAATGCTCACGATGCGGTGGAAAACTGGGACCTACAGTTTTCAAAAACGGGGTCGAAAAGTATCTCAGCGTCGCATCCGAGATGGTGAGACGCTACGACGTGGGTGAATATTATCGACAAAGGCTTGACCTGATCAAGCTCGAACTATCGGAGACCTTCAAACCTGAGGATCCGCAACAGCAGAAGTTATTCATAGCCGATTATGCTTAAGCACCCGTTCGCCGTGGAAAGGCACCAAGAGAAGGCACAGGGTCCAGCTCCCAGTCTCGAGTCAGAAGTAAATGTAACGGGACCGATTCAAAGCCCCTACGTTGGAGACCTCGTTCTCGGAGCGTTGGACGGCAGTGTCACGACCTTCGCAGTTGTTGCAGCCGCCACAGGGGCCGGCCAGCCAGCCTCTATCGTCTTGATAATAGGCATGGCCAATCTCTTTGCCAGTGGCGTATCCATGGCATTGGGAAACTATCTAGGAACAAAGTCTGAGGAAGAGTTCAGGGAGAAGCATCGTAGACGGGAAGAGTATGAGACAGAAAGATTTCCCGAGCTCGAGAAGGAAGAGGTCAGGAAAATTTTCGCCGACAAGGGCTTTCAAGGCGAGGATCTGGAGAGGGCGGTCGAGATAATCACCTCGAACAAGAAGATCTGGGTAGAGACTATGATGAGGGACGAATTAAGAATCTCCCCCGAAGTAAGGAGTCCATGGCAGAGTGGACTGGCAATGCTTACGGCTTTCATCCTTGCTGGCTCCGTTCCCCTCCTCCCTTATCTGATCTCATTATTCGGACCGGGCTTCCGAGCCTTGGCGCTTTCCTCCTCTGTAGTGATGACCTTCGCCGCGATATTCGGAGTGGGAACGGCACGCTCCCTTGTTACGGGGAGGAGATGGTGGATCGCGGGGGTAGAGATGACAGTTATCGGAGCGATAGCTTCCTTGATTGCGTATGTAATCGGGCGTGTCCTCGGAATACTCCTCGGTCTATGATAATATTCGCAAAGCCAAAGCTAGGAACGGGGTTTTCTTGGCACGGCCTAAATATAGGCGGTTATTTCATGCCAAGGGCTGGTTGATAAATTTGGTGCAGAAGAAAGCAGCAAGCTCAGAGAAAGAACTTGGCTACATTATTGGATTGCCTGCCGATGACCCAGAGGCAGAGCTAGCAAGGACAAAATTCGAGAGAGTGGTCGAGAGATTAGCGAAAGCGTATCCAGGTCTACGTGAAGCGAGAGCCACCATCAAGATTGACTCCTCCCGCGGAGACCGGAAACACTACGAAGTGGAAGTCTTCATCCTCATGCAGAAAGATAGGGCGACCTACAAAGAAGATGGTTGGTCTTTGCCTGAAGCTTTCGACAAAGTGTCTTCTCGACTCAAACGATTGATGACGAAATCCGAATCAAAGCCCGCATATCAACGACACAAGACCCGCGGCGAGAGAGAAACCGCTAACCCAGAAGAGCTGGGACTCGGGTGAAGTACAGAACTCTTGGAAGTACAGGGCTCAAGGTTAGCGAGGTGGGCTTCGGCGCCTGGGCAATTGGAGGAAACGCTCACGGCAACAGTTACGGTCCAACCGAGGACGAGGCCTCAATAGCTGCGATCGAGAAAGCAGTCGAATTAGGCTGCAACTTCTTCGACACCGCTGATGTCTACGGGCATGGTCACAGCGAAGAGTTACTCGGAAAAGCACTGAAGGATCAACGCGAGGACATGATCCTAGCGACAAAGGTGGGCGGAGATTTTTACCATGGTCAGCCAAGGATGAACTTCAACCCTGATTATGTTGAATTCGCGGTAGAGAAGAGTCTAGAACGACTCGGGACCGATTATGTGGACCTGTTGCAAATGCACAATCCACCTCTCCAATTGATACAGAACCCGAAGCTATACCTGCCCTTCGAGAAGCTGAAGAAACATGGAAAGATTCGACACTATGGCCTATCGATTCATAACCCGCAAGAGGGTTTAGCGGCTATGAAACATGGTGGGCCTGAATCCATCCAAGTCGTATTCAATCTGATGCGTCAGGAAGCTAAGGAGAAACTTTTCGAGTCTGCAATAGAGAGGAGTGTGGGCATTATTGCGAGGGAGCCGCTGGCGAATGGTTTCCTCAGCGGGAAGTACAATGAAGACTCCGTCTTCCCAACGGGAGACATAAGACACAACTTCCCTCAAGAATATGTCCGGCAATTGATACGGACATCAGACCAGCTCAAATTCCTAGAGTCGAAACAGCGAACCCTGTCTCAGGCTAGCATTCGCTTCGTCCTAGATCACAAGGAAATCTCAACTGTTATTCCAGGCGCCAAGGTGCCTGCACAGTCCACACAGAATATGAAAGCCTCCAATCTACCGAGTCTAACCGGCGAAGAACTCTTGCGGATCAAATTCATGAGAGAGCAGGCCTCCTGAAGAAAGGGCAATCAGTAGATTGGATTTGGCTAGATATCTCATTCGACTGGCGAATGAAAAAATGTTTACGGGAAAGGATGCCCAAAGTCTAGCTAGCAAGATACGGGAACTGCTGGGATCGCGCGGAGCGATCGGAAACCTGAGGGTTAGTAAACGCGCTATCGAGTTCGATCTATTCGCGGAGGACACGGGAGAGCTAGAGGAGAGGCTCAAACTGCTCGAGAAGCAGATTTCCAAGAGAGTAACGGTCAAGCTTCTTGACAAGATTCTGAGACCGATGGAGAAGAAGGAGGTTCTCAGGGAAGGTGTGAATCTCTTCAATGAAGAGCGATACTGGGAATCGCACGAGCTTCTTGAGCAAGCATGGCAACCGGCTAGAGGAGTAGAACGGGATACTGTGCATGGGATGATTCTTGCCGCAGCGGCGTTGGTCCATCATCAGAAGGATCGGGATAGGGTGAGTTTGGGAATGCTTGAGAGAGCACTGGCAAAGCTTGACGGCCAAGAGGTTTACGAAGGGATTGACCTTGGAAAACTTCGGGCAGACATTCGAGACATCATTGAAAAGGGAACACCGGCTGAACTCACTATTCGCCGTATTTCCCAGTCTGCATCCTGAAGGGTTTCATCAGGCTTTAGACCTCCGATCAGCCCTTGCCTCTCGGGAAGGGGCGGGACCCCGTACGTTTGTTCGGCTTGATAATCGCATACCTAGTGGTCTTGCCATGCTCGCCGGCGTCCTGTTGACGCTTGGCAGGTACTCACAATCAGAGAACTCATGGACGACTCTCTTCAACCACCTGTCCACACAGAACACAGCCACCATCGCAAGCACATTGGCAAGTGCGATCGCCTATGGAATGCAGTATCTTGTCCAATTCGGCGGGGTCACAATGTTTGTCGGTGGGTTGCTTTCTTACAAGAATCATGTCCGGTCAGGGAAGGAAATGGTGGGGCTGGGCACGAGCGTGGGGCTCGCGGACCTATTGGTTGGGTTCACTACTGGAACCTTGACCCTTTACCAGCCGTTGGGCTGGGCTGGATTGGCGATTGCAGTATTCGCGAGCAGACATTTGCATGGTCCACATGCTACATATGCGGAGGAAGTTCACAAGCTGTTTCTCGGTTTGAAGAAACGGATACTTCGAGAAGAGACTAAGACTAGGAAACGGATCAGGAAGGGATTGAAGAAGTCAGAGTTAGCGCGTCGGCGGTCGCGACGATCGCAACGACCATATGATGTCGGCAATAACAAAAAAGGTCACCCCGAGACTGCCGGCAAGGATAACCCCGCTACTGTTGAACCGTAGGAAGATGATAGTCGTCAGGGCGAGTATCGCAAGAGGAGGAAGGATGCTTTGCAGCAACCCCTTGTCAGCCTCATCCATCCTCTCAGTACCAGCCTTCAAGACTCAAACCTGGCCTTGAAAACAATGTTAAGAAGAATGGTAGATAAGGCTCGCGCAGACTCAACCGGGCTGTCGATCACTTTCTCGTAGTACGATATCCATTCTGTAGGGTCCGGCCCCCCTAATTACGAAGGCGATGGCGACACTGAAGAGTGGTAGATGATTGATCGTCTCTCCGAAGAGGAAAATCGCTGATACTAATAGTCCGAGGTAAATCAGTGAGACCAACCGGTTAAAGATTCCAAGTAGGTAGTGTCCCCCAAGGATCGCCTCGAAAAAGCCAAAGAAGAAAACGAAAGTTAACAATTCTGGGAATGTGGGCACGTGATACTTTAGGACCGCGATCTCAGTCAGTTGGGGGACTAGTAGCTTTTCTGTCAAGGCCAGCCATATCAGGTTGATTCCAAAACTAACTCTCAGTATCGGCATACTGTAAGGCTTGACTCTGGCAAGAGAATCTCCGATACGTCTTAGATAGCTTATCCTTGCAATAGTGAATGCATCGACGCTTGCTCGTAATCCTCCCTCAAAGAGCAATACGAAGGCTGCGCCCGCCAACACGACGTAGTCAAGCCCATCGAGGCCGACAAGCCAGAAAGAGAATATGACGAGAGCCAAGACTCCGAGCGCTGCAATCTTTGTGAGAAAGCCGAAGGTCAAGAAGAGACCCACAATGATTTGTGCTAAGGACAAGGCGTCGAGCGTTATCGGCCTATATCCGGCCTGGGGAGCAAAGAGCTCGCCCGAAAGCCCTGAGGACAGGAGAAACAGCCCTAAACAGATTCTCAGGATTACCGGAACTATGGGGTCAGCTCCAAGAAGTTTGGCCTCTATTCTCAGGGCGAAGCGTCGCTGGGAGAGACTCAGACCCATGAACTGGAAGGTCACTATGCCAAGTAGCGCCAGAAGGACGACCAACGCAACCGATTGGTAGTTTGGGCCAAGGGGCGATTGAGACACTCCCGTCTGAATCTCGGTATCATTCAGAATGTAGCGTACGTGAGCATTCGAGACTGGTATGGAGGAGATGCAGAGAATGATGGTTGAGGTAACAACGATGAAGGGCCAGATCCTTTGATACCTTTCCAAATTCTAGACCTCACTCAACTGATCAAGCAAAGCAGTATTAGAACAATGAATGGCGCATGCGACAGGACCCTTCGCCAGCCAGTGGTTTCTGGTTGCGCGGTCTTGAACTCCTATAACTGGTTCTTTGGAGGTCTAGCAGAGTGTGCCGTGGGATAACTACTGGGGACTATCCATGGTGAGTCAGGTTATTATGCTACAAGCCGCACTAATTCCAGTTCGTCTTTAGCCTTGACAGAAACCATTCAGACCAGCTCTTCAGTCGACAAGATCGAGTTCAAGGAACTAAGAAAAACCGGAAATGATTTGCTTGCCCGCATCGTTAAAGATTACGGGTCCGTCTATGTGACATCAGTTACAAGGGATGGGTGCACTGGCTGTGAGGAGCAGAAACCCCTCTATCAGGAACTAGCCCGGAAAGTTGGACGCGAGCATCCCGGCAAGACCGTGTTCTCAAACGTCCATGTACATTCCGAGGAAGGAGTTTACAAAGAGTCGGAAGAGGCGAAGATGGTATTCCATCATGTTGCGTATCCGACTTACATGATCCATGTTAAGTCCCGTCACGGAATCTTAGAAGCCTACCGCGCGGTCTATCCCAAGATGGAAGAACTTGAGAGACAGATCACGGAGTCCTATGAGTTGGCCGACCATTACAGGAAAGACACGGAAAAACGCCTGATTAATAGTCAATAATCTTCATCATCGCTTCCTGTTGAGCATCGGCATTCCGCCCGCGCCGGCTCGTCCCATACCCATCATTGGTCCACGACGTTTCATCTGCTTCATCATCTTCTTCATCGTAAAATACTGATTCACCAATTCCTTCACCTCTCTTTCCGGACGACCTGCGCCCCGAGCAATCCGCTTCGATCTAGAACCATCTATAACCCTCGGTTCCTCCAACTCCTCCTCGGTCATCGACTGCATAATTACTCTCCACCCGGCCATCTTCTCCTCTGCCACCCCCAGCTGATCCTCGGAAATTTGGTTCCCGCCTGGAAGCATCTGCAACACCTTACGCAACGGTCCGAGCTTCCGCACGTTCTCCCATTGATCGTACATGTCCCGCAGGGTGAACTTGCCCTCCATGAACTTTCTAGCCTTCGCCTCGGGAACTTTGATCTCCGCCTCGTTTACTCGTTCCAGCAATCCCTTCAGATCGCCCATTCCAAGGAGGCGACCCGCGAACTCCGTGGGAACGAATGGTTCTAAATCCTCGATACGTTCTCCTGTACCGATGAACTTGACTCGTGAACCGGTTGCGACGACTGCGGACAATGCGCCTCCTCCACGCGCTGACCCGTCCATCTTGGTCAAGAGTATCGAGCCGACCGGAGTGGCTTCGTGGAAGGCTCGGGCCTGGACTATTGCTTGTTGACCGATAATGATCTCGTCAGGCTGGACGGTCTTCGCAATCTGTTTCATCTCGTTCATCAGGTCCTTCTCATTCTTATGTCGGCCCGCGGTATCAACGATCACAAGATCCATCTTCTCCTTCCTGAAGTGGTCTAAGCCATGCTTCGCAATCTGGTCGGGTTTCTTTTGACCCGGCTCCCCGTAGACTTTGACCTCGGCCCTAGCAGCCAGTTGGGTTAGCTGGTCGTAGGCGCCTGGACGATAGGTGTCTGCACAGATGAGCCCGACTCGCAAGCCACGCTTCTGGTAGAAACGAGCTAGCTTGACTGAACTAGTCGTCTTACCGGTGCCTTGTATTCCGACGAGCATCAGCTTCCTGAATGCCCCTGGTTGGACATCGACCTTCGGCGCGTCCTGACCCAGAAATCTGGCCATCTCTTCGTAGAGGACCTTGACAACATGATCTCGTCTAGTAATGCCTGGAGGAAGCTGCTCCTTGAGAGAGCGGTCCTCGACTGCCTTCGATAATTGCAGGACGAGCG
>VBBA01000287.1 GCA_005888675.1 Candidatus Bathyarchaeota archaeon
TGCTCCTTTGAACTTCTCCTGCTCGGTCTTCTTTCCTACAAAGACGGGGATCGCGAGTTGCTCCTCGACAAGTTGTCGGTAGAGATCGAGTATGTACATCACCTCCTTCTCGGCATCTTCCTCTGTCGCATGTACGGTGTGTCCCTCCTGCCAGAGGAACTCCGTGGTTCGGATGAATGGCTTGGTGGATGTGATCTCTGCCCTGACAACGCTGTTCCAGACGTTGATCAATAGGGGAAGGTCTCGCCAGCTCTTGATCCATTTACTATAGGACTCGTAAATGATCGTCTCTGAAGTGGGTCGTACAGCGAGTCTCTCGGCTAATTCTGTATCTCCGGAATGGGTCACCCAGAATACTTCCGGAGTGAAGCCTGCAAAGTGCTCTGTCTCCTTTTTCAGGAGGCGCTCAGGAATTAGCAGGGGAAAATAGGCGTTGGAATGTCCCGTTTCCTTGATCCTTCGGTCAAAGTACTCTTTGATCTTTTCCCAGATTGAGAATCCATAGGGCATAAGCACCATGAAGCCTTTGGCGCTTGAGTAATCTGCCAGCTGAGCCTTGGTCACGACCTGAGTGTACCATTCTGAAAAGTCCTCGGCCTTGTGTGCTGTGATGCCTAGGTCCTTTGAAGTTGCATCCTTTCGATCTTTCTTAGAATTCGAGCCTAGTAATTGCTGGTTATTCGGTGCAGGCTTGTTCTGGAAGAGAGTCACCCATATTGGATCACTCTGAATTAGAGCAGAGACTGCTCTTTTTTCTTATTTAGGCTTTCGTCCTGAACGAAGCCCAATCGCCAGTGTCAAACGCGAAGAGGGGGGCGTTTGTTTACCGACTAACCTGGCGCTCCAATTCCTTGCCAGCCAGGTTTTCCTCCCTCGGGACCCAAACGAGCTTGGCTTGTTGAGACTTGAGAAGGCCTTTGCATTCTTCATATATCGTTTTGAGATTCTGCGCGTTGACTTTCCACCCGTCTTGCAGCTGACCAACGAGAAGTTTGCTGTCGGTGAAGATCGTCGCGCCCTTGGACCTCGGATCTCTCAATGCTTGGAGAAGCGCGAAGTATTCCATCTCATTGTTCGTAGCGTTTTCTACGGTTCCCCTGATCTTGGAGCTGTCTTCGAATATTATGCAGTATTTCCCCTTCTGGCCGGGTAACAATGCTCCGGATCCATCAATCCAGATTTTCATAGATTTGGTGCCTGCCGGAGGTCAGTTGCTTAAGCATGCAAGAAATTTCGCGAATATTGAAGTATTCAACTAGGCTTTTTCCGGTTTGACCTTCAGCTTCTCTGGAAGATACTTGTCGACTATGTAGGTGAGTCCATATCTGCTGAAGGCTTCTTGCTCTGACTTCTTTCTGATCTTCCGGAACGTATCGATTTCACGATTCCACATGCTACCTTTGTAACGTGGATCTTTCTCCAACTCGTTGAGCCTTTTTATGTCTAGATCGGTCAGTGGGTCGCTTGGTAGTTTGTAGTCTACAATGTCTGTGGCCCAGACGCCGCTCCAGACAGCATCCGGAGTATTGAGGTCCCGCAAGTGCGCAGCGTTGGCGCTGCCCGAGATTATGACCATGGCAATATGCATGCCCCATGGATCACCGTCAGTGAATATGTAAACCGGCAATTCCAGTTCCTGGTTGAGTCTCCTCAGGATGAACCGCGTGGCTCTCGGGGCTTGGCCTGCTGTATGTATAAGGAGCGCCTTGTAGCGTTGATGGACTCGTTCTTCGATGAACCTTGTAAAGAGACCGCCTTTCTCTATCGCGATCACCTTGTCCACCCTTCTCTTGTCTGGCCGAACAAAGTCCGCGGTTGTGAGGGCGGGGCCGATCATGACTCCGTCGGGGTGGCTGGTAAGATTCAGCTGCCGTCCTTCATAACCTGGGACTGTGTATTCGACGGTCAGGTCGCCGAATATTGCACTGCGTTCCTCAGGGTAGACATTGAAGTCTTCGCGAGAGAACCGAACCACCGACTCGAGATCAGTAATGAGATTGTCGCTTTCTTGCTGGTCTTGGAAATCCATCTCGTATGCTTGGGCTGAGTAGAAAACGTCTCGAAGTGTACTGGTCTTGTTCTGCTCTGTCAGCTCATCAACGAACATGGCTGTCCATAATAATTGTGTGAAGGGTCGAATGTGACGAACGTTCCTGGCGCTTCTCTTCACGCTCCTCTTACCCAGTATGTAC
>VBBA01000288.1 GCA_005888675.1 Candidatus Bathyarchaeota archaeon
ACCTCTAGATACAATTGTTCCTACAGGTTTTGTTCTAATTGAGGAAAGCTTTCCAGCGATCCCCATCATTAGACTAGTTAGTCCCACAGTAGCCTTCGAGCCGTCCGGATCGATCCTGATCCAAGTGCTTCCATCGTAATCGTACAGTAAATCATTCGGGAACTCGCAATAGTCAATAATCAAGAGATGATGCCACGCCCTCTCCTCAGCAAACGACTAGTCCGTCGAAATTAGCGAGACCCGACTGATTCAGCATTTTGATCGACAGGCTTTACCAGTATGATCGGGCTCGCCTTCAAATCCATCCTCGAAACCTCCGTGGCTATCGAGAGCCTCGGACTCAGACGCGTCATTAATAGTCCCCCGAGTAATCCTCCCAGCACAGTCGGAATGGCTATAGCTAATAGGACCGAGATATTTGACCCAAGTATTCCTATCGTATAACGTCCGTCGATGAATGCGGCAAATGGGCCCACCAGCATCGAGAGCAATACTAGGGCCCTTTTCTGGATCGAATTCCTAATTGCAAAGTCGAGCAGAAAAATCGGGACTAAGGCGAGCAGATAAATCGGGATTAGGCCAGCGAGTGCGGCGCCCGTTTGAGGACTTGGGTTCCGAAGGTAGAAGCTGCCTGGCGGATTCATGAAGGCCATCGCGTAGGCCATGAAACCAATCGCGAGGCTCCCGTAGACTGCGACTAGAATCGAACCGGTGAGTGTAACTACTCCAGTTCGACGGAACAGTTTCTTCGCGGTCCAGAAGAAGAATGCTCCAGTGGCTGCAAAGATCCCAAAAGATACGAGTTCGGAGACTAGCGAGAATTGACTTACAAACTCGCAGCGCGTGAAGCTCCGGAATATTTCGATACCACAAATTCCGAACGTGTAAGCCATGCCCGAGAGATCAGTTAGCCAGTAGCCGAGGAAGTTGAATTGTCCCCACATTGATGCGAGACCCAGCACAACAATTGCTGTCAGAAGCCAGGGCCGAGCAGTAATCTGTTGACCAGCACGCTGGGCTTGCAATAAACCGATAGCACCAAGAGTCATGCCTATTCCGCCCAACACCACACCAACGATAAGGATCGAATGTGCAGGTGTAAAGAGGAACGGATCAAAACCGTAAACCGTATGCCAATAGAGATCAATCGGAGCGGCAACGAGCTGTAACTCTGTGCCCACAACGGCTACTCGCAGCCCGCCTAAGAGGGAAGTATACCGGGAATTTTGACCATGTGCTAGACGGAGACGAACGCCTTGAAGGTTAGCAAGCGCAACCAGACCTATCCCAGAATACAGCACAGCATGAGCGGGTGTGAAGAATGTCTCGACGATCCCGAGGATGTGCGCGGAGACGTCCCATTGCGCGCCAGCTATCTGGAGGAAGGCACCTAGGACTCCGACACCGTACACAGGCAGTAACGCGCCGGGTGAGAATGATTTCACGAACCACCGTTAGGAAAGCTCACTGTAATATTCCTTGGGCCCATTCCACAAAGCTCATCGAACCCACATCAATAAGACAGTTAACCTGACGAGTCGTAGTGTTCCGTCCCATGAAACTCGGTGTATGTGTCCCGAATTACGGAGAAACGTCTACTCCTGATGCGATCCAGAGAATCGCCGTTGAAGCCGAACAAATGGGGTTCGACTCGGTCTGGTGTACTGATCACTTGCTGATGCCGAGAAACAGCGGAACTCCATATGAGAGAATCTTCGAAAGCATTACGACGCTCGCCCATCTTGCAGGAGTTACAAGCAAGGTCACACTCGGCATCTCGTCCCTGATTACCGCAATGAGAAATCCGGTCGTCGTAGCGAAACAACTGGCTACAATCGATAACTTGAGCAATGGAAGAGTAATGCTGGCAACTAGTGCGGGCTGGAACGAGAAGGAGTTCTCCAATCTAGGCTCCGATTTTCACAACCGGGGAAGACGACTCAATGAATCGATCAGGATGATTCGTGCATTATGGAATGGTGAGACAAGTTTCGCGAGCAAAATTCTCAATCATCACTTTGAGAATGTTGTCTTCGAGCCACAACCGATCCAGAAGCACATTCCGATTTGGATCGCCGGAAACAGCAAGGCGGCCATGAAGAGAGCCGTCATGTTAGGCGATGGCTGGCATCCCAACCTCTTCCCACTCGATGTATTCCGTAATATGGTGGCTGATTTTCGTGAGACTTTTCCAGAGGCGAAGACCAAGATGATAAGCGTCCGGGTTGGACTGAACCCCAGGGCCGAAACGTCAGAATATCGGTCACCGCAAGGTGAGCGGAGAGTACTACTCTCAGGAAATCGTGCTGAAAATAGGCAAATACTTCAGGCACTCAATGAGGCAGGAGTCGCCTACCTTGTTGTAGCGCTCAGTCCGAACGGAAAAGTATCCCTAGCCAATCAGATCGAGGGCATGAAGATGATTCTCGAAGATGCGCGTTGACTAGTATGCAGTTTTCGGGCGTGAAACAGTCAATCTAGAAATCATCTGATTCTCCCCGTCATCGTTGGCCGATTAGCGTCTGGAACGAGCTGGTTTGGGGGAATATATATTAGAGAATCTAGGAACCCGCTATCTCCGTTTCAGATAGAACGGTAAGCAACAGTTGCCACGATTCAAGACATCTGGAGACATTCTGAAGATCGTCTCCAACAAGGACCAGATCCGCAACCTGGGAATCATCGCCCACGTGGATCATGGTAAGACAACGATGACTGATAGCTTGCTCGCTGCCGCGGGCTTGTTGTCCCCCAACCTGGCAGGCACGGCCCTTGCGATGGATTTCATGGAGGAGGAGCAGAAGCGGCAGATGACGATCAAGGCCGCAAACGTAAGTCTACTTCACGAGAAAGACGGCACATCCTACGTTATGAATCTCATCGATACTCCAGGTCACGTAGACTTCTCCGGCAGAGTGACCCGATCCCTCCGAGCGATTGATGGGGCTGTTGTCGTGGTCGACAGCGTAGAAGAGGTCATGGTCCAAACTGAGACGGTTACTAGACAGGCGGTGGAGGAACGTGTCCGGCCGGTCCTGTACATTAACAAGATCGACCGTTTGATCAAGGAGTTGAAGCTTACACCTGAAGGGATCATGGAACGTATTGGCAGGATCATCCGCGACTTTAACGGATTAATCGAGTTGTATGCGGAGCCTCAGTTCCGGGAGAAGTGGAAGGTCAGCTTCGCAACCAATACCGTCGCAATGGGTTCGGCGAAGGATCGATGGGGATTCACCTCCGACGTTGCAAAGAGGAAAGGTGTAAAATTCCAGGATGTTATTGATGCTTACAATAACAACAAGCTCGAAGAGTTACGGACGCGTGCGCCGATTCATGAA
>VBBA01000289.1 GCA_005888675.1 Candidatus Bathyarchaeota archaeon
CGTCACATCCTCTAGTGTCCGGCGGAAATCGTTTGTTTCAACAACCTTCTCCCGATACTTTTCCGCGTAATGCTTCAATCCCTTCTGAAAGTTCTCATCTCCAAGATAGTTGCGGAGAGCATGCAGGACAAGCCCTCCCTTCTCGTACAAGTGACGGTCGAACAGTTCTCCCGGATTCATGTACGTCTTGCTAACGATAGGGCGACGGTACCTTTCCTTATCCTCCTCCAAGTACAATTCTAGATCATGCATCTGATAATACGCTGCTTCGTCTCGTCCGAGATCATGTTCCTTGAACAGTACTTCCGAATAGGTTGCAAACCCCTCATTGAGCCATGCATGCGACCAATCACGACACGTGATCAGATCGCCCCACCATTGATGCGCCAGCTCATGAGCCACTAGATCGTCACTGGTGAAGTCTAGATGTGCTCGCTTGTCGTGAAGCGTAGTATCAGTCAAAGTTGTGGCAGTAATATTCTCCATGCCGCCAAAGATGAAATCTGAAACAACGACCTGCGCATATTTTGGATACGGGTATTTGACGCCGAAGTATTCGCTGAAGAACCGGATCATTTGTCCAGTCTTTTCGAAACTTCGCTTACCCTCTTCCTCCCTGCCCTTGGGCAAGTAGTACTGAAGCTCGACCCCGTCAACACTCTCCTTTGAAACAGAATATTCGCCCACGACAAGACTGACTAGATAGTTTACGTGTGGTATGTCCTGCTTCCAATGGAATACCTTCAATCCCCTAGCCTTGTCGTCCTTCGTCTCAACCAATGCACCATTGGAGACGGCCATGTACTTATCCGGAACCGTCACGATTACTTCACTCGTTGTTCGGTCGTTGGGATAGTCGTAGCTCGGAAACCAGTATCGATTGTCTTCGTCCTCTCCCTGTGTCCAAACCTGGTAAGGCTTCTTCGGGAAGGCCTTGTCGGGTCCGACAAAGTACAATCCTCTCCTCGGCTGACCCGAGTACCGAATACTGACAGTTACATTGTCAGCGGTCTTCAACGCTTTATCTAGGTAGACTATGATCTTCCGACCAGTATTCTCATAGTTCGCCTTGCGACTGCCCGAGCCATTCTTGTTGTCGGAGAGTTTTACCTCCTTGACTTCAAGTTCGACAGCGTCAAACTCAAGGCGAGTGACGTTTTCCGTTATAGGCTTCAGAGTAAGGTGAGCGGTTCCCTCCAGCCGCTTCTTCTCAGGGTCAACTACCAGATCCAGGCGGACGTGCTGAATGTCGTAGTCCCGGTCTCTCGCATAATGGGTTGTTGACCCGGGAAGGATGAACGGGTTATGCTTTACACTAAAGCTGTTCGTGCCGCAATAATATTGCAAAACGGAGCAATTTCCTCCAAATGCTGAAACGTGCTTAGACTGGCTTTGGCAAGCTCCCGTACTGATAATTCTAACGGTTTAGGTACGCGCCTTGAAACACTAGTTCATAGTCCGACCTCATCGCACGCCGCCTGTCGATAGCAAATATCTACCTTTTTCCGGCAATTAAGTAGTATAATCAGGCAACCGGATCCCATTTCTCATAGCGAACACGGTCCTCAATCTGTCTCCTCCTCGGACGACCATACCTGCGCGATGGATAGCCCATGTACACGAGGCAAGCGATCTTGATGTTTTCCGGGATTCCGAGAATCTTCTTGACTTCAGGCTCTCCTCGCGTCGGTGTCGACCCGTGAATCGTAAGACAGGTACCCAGACCGAAGGCGTGAGCAGCTAGCATCAGATTCTGGACAGCCGGATAGATGCTCGCATAACGGACTTCTTCCCCCCGGCCAATCCGGTTTAGATCAAGACAACAATATACCAGCGCCGGAACTTTCTCACTGTTCCTCAACATCTCTGTCGCCTCATCATACGTTTCTTTCATCCGCTGGCTCATCCCAGTTCCTCCACCAATTCGTTCCAACCATTTCTTCCACATCGGCTCTTTCAACCGGGCTTTCACATCCCTGTCCTGAACGACGACAAACTCCCATGGCTGAGTGTTACTACCCGAAGCCGCCATACTCGCCGCTCGAAGAATCCGATCGAGTGTCTCCTTGGGTATAGAATCTGGCTTGAAACTCCTAACAGATCTCAGAGTTTCAATGGAACGCATAACAACTTCGGCTTCCTCTTTCTTCATCACAAGATCCTCAACGCTCCCGGCAAACTACCAAGCTTAAAGAATCATGTCATCCGCCGCGAAAGAAGGTCAAAGACTTCTTTTGCCAAAACCTGAAAAATTGAGAGTGGCGGTCGATGTTGATGGCGTTCTTGCGGAGACGATGGAAGCATGGATCAAAACATTCAACAAACTACACGGCACACGCTTCAAATTGAAAGATATCGATAGCTGGGCATCTTGGATCAAGTTCGGAATCAGCAAGGACGAGTTCTACCGGATACTCGAAGGGACATGGGAGAATTGGATTGAGATTCCTCCAACCGAGCCGGACCTTGCAGTTAAGGTTCAACGTGCAGAACGCTACGGAATCTTAGACATCGTAACTGGTCGGACCCAGAGAACCGTGCCGGCAGTGAAGCAATGGCTGACGAATCAGGGGATCAAATACAATCGTTTCGTACGGGTGCCCGGATGGCGCTACAAGATAGCACTCGGATATGATGTGTATATTGACGATGCCCCAGAGCTGATGCCAATGATCCCGCCTACTCCAGGCGCCTTTGGCATTCTCTACCAAAGACCTTGGAACATGCACGTGATTGACATGCCCCGCGTTTTCAAAGTGCGGACTTGGTCGCAGATCCCCTCCGTTCTCAAAGAGATAACCCATACCAAAAAGGAGATCGCGGCATAAAACCCCCCTCCAATGACAACTACAGCCTTTATACCGGAAAAGGAGTCTCAGACGACAACCGGGACTGGAGCAAGAA